>CALMNJ010000104.1 GCA_937868675.1 uncultured Bacteroidota bacterium
TCAACAATTCGCCGGCTTTTACCGAAATCGTTTCAAAATAATGGAGCCCGCGCCCCTCCTTAAAAAACTTAACGTAAGGCCAGTAAACATGGGTGTTGCGGTATTTCACAAACCCAATTTGTGAGCCGGGCACCACGCAGAGGGTTCCGTTGGCAAAGCCTGTATCCTGAAGCGGTGTCCAGAAAGAGAGGCTGGTATAACGCGCTTCATCCACAATGGTGAGGTTTTGATGCGGATACACGAATCCCTTTTTTCCGGGCTTCAGAAAAATATTAGCCTGTGCACATTTATAATTATTTAATAGCTGCGTCGCAGCCGGGTTAAAAACCGACTGAATAAAATCAAAAACGTTTTTTTTGTATTCAACAATGGTATCGAAGAAGGTAACATGAAACGATTGCTTTCCGATTGCGGTTTCCTGGTCGCCTTCAAAATTATCGGAGGGTTTTAACTTCGAAGCTTCAGACCTCAACGCCACTGCTTCTGCCTGATTCAAAAAAGGAACAATGACGTAGCCTTTTTTCCGGAATTCTTCTTCAAGCCTGCTATCGTTAAAAATGGCCCGCATCCTAACAAATGCACTGTGTTGTTTTTCGAGGTTTGAACACTATCAGCTCCAAGCGTAAAGGTTTTTAAAATTTTCGGAAAAGGAAAGGAAACCACCAAGCGTGATGCGCGAAGGTGCGCTTCGTACTTTTTCCACGCGATGCCATATTTTGCCTCCGGAAAAAACGAGGAGGCTGCCGGCGTTAAGGTGAAGGGACTGGCGATGCAGTTTTTCCGCGTCGTCAAAGGCCAGTTCGGTTGAATTTTGAAGCCGGATATGGTCGTCGCCCAACCGTTTTTGTTCTTCATTCCATAAAATATCGAACAGTGTGAGCTCGCCGCCGCTGCCGGCTTTTTGCAGCACAATAAAAAAACTGAGCTGGTGTTGGGCAATACCAAACTGTGTGATACGTTGCAAAAGACCGGGAAATTCGTGGAAGAAAAGATTTTCGCAATGGGCTTTTAAACACCCTTCGCCGGCAAACAACTCGCGAAATGTGAAGGGCACAGAGGGCTGGCCGGCCACGGGGGCGTGATGGAGCGCCGGTGCATTTTGAAAGCTTCCGAAAACACGGTTCAGTTTTTCAAAAACATCCACGCCAAACCTCTGCAGAAATCCAGAAATAAAATCGGATGACATTGCCAGATAATTTGCTTCACTCATTTTTCCGGCATTCAGCATCTGCTCAAACTGCGCAAAACTAATGGGATATGAATCAAAGTCTTTTTGAATGTGCACCAACTCCTGATCGTTGAGGTTCCTGAATCCCTGAAGGATAAGGCCCACCTCATGCGTGGATAAAAAATCGCTTACCACAATGCCATGAATCTTTTCCTGTATTAAATCGTTCAGATCGGGCCGGACAGCTTTCAAATCCCGGTTATTGTAATAATCTATGTGATATAATTTCTGATTGACGGTCATATAGTCTGAAACATCTGCAACAAAGTTGTTTAAAGATAATCAATCTTATAAAAGTGTAGTCTTCTGCTTCGAACACTGCTGATTAAAGCCCCCGCATGATCAGCGGTTCCAGAAACCTGTATAAACCAAGAAGGGGCGGTATATGAAATATCCACCGTGGCGAGCCTGGTTTCACAAACAAAATGAGCAAAGCGTAAATGATGGTGGAGTCGCTCACGCTTTTTCCAAAGAGAAACAGGTCGGTGGCAATTAGAGCGAACAAATACGCTTTGGTGGCTTTTACACCGAAAATTACGGGCAGCGTATTCACACCCTGTTCGCGGTCGCCATGAAGGTCACGGATGTCCCAAAACGCTTCGCCCACCATCACGTAAATAAAAAGCCCCAGAAAGTAATTTTTATACACCTGTGCAAACGTCATGGACTGTTGTGTGTAAAAATAGGCTACCACTGCCAGGGGAAGGGTCCAGATAAAAAGGGCGGAATAAAGGTTCTTGAAAAACGGAATGTTTTTAGACCGGATTCCTTTATATACCGGATAATTGTATAGGAACGTAACCGGTATAAATGGCAGGTAAGGCCACAGGGGCTGGTTGCAGAGTGGGAGTATGACCAGCGGCGCAGCGCAAAGGATCACAGAAACAAGAATGAAAATTGTTTTTTCGGTTTCATTCATGGCTTCCCTGGGCTGATTAATGGCGTCGAGCCGGTAATCGTAGGCGCGATCAAAAATGTAGAGGGCGAAATGCCACAGTGCAAAGCTGATGACCACAGGCCATACGGGCAATTGTTTCGCGAATACCGTGTACACATTAAGTAGGAGAAAGAAAAAAATAAGACTGATGTGTATCCTGTATTTTACGAAGGGATAAAGTAGTTTATTTAGTATGAATTGCTGAACCAAAGCTGGAATAAAGATACAACTCAGGTTTTAAATAGAGTGTAATGTCTGGCTTCGGCAGTAAAAAGCGATTGCGCCTCCTGCCGGGGTAAGCCAAACCATTGTTCGGCAAACGAGCTGTAAAAATTACGGAAGTCAATCTCAGTGGATAGTCCTGCCTGCTGTTCCACATGTTCTCCAATCACCGGAAGGTTTCCAAGCATCGGGGCAGCCAGAGAATTACCAATCATAAAAAGGGATGTGGCGTCGCCATGATCGGTACCAAACGAAGCGTTCGATTTTATCTGCCGGCCAAATTCAGAATAGGCAAGAATACTCACCCGGTTAAAATGCCCCAGCTTTTTAAGGTCCTGCGTAAAGGCGTGTACGGCTTCCGACAGCAGTTTTAAATAAATGGAATGCATGCCCTGAGTGGCATCGTCTTTTGCGGTCTGGTAAGCGTGGGTATCAAACCCATTGATACTAAGCACGTATATTTTTGTTTGCAGGCCACCAGAAATAAGCTGCGAAACAATTTTGAGTTCGCGGGCCAGTTGGTTGTTTGCAGGATAGTTGTGCAATGTATTGCCTTTTTTCGCGGCGCTTTCAATTTGTCTGGTGTAAAGGTTCGAGAGTTTGATTGTGGAGTCAAGATAAGTCATAAGTTCTCCGTAAGCCCGGTTACTGTATGCAGAAATGGCGCAGCGATCCACTTCGGTAAATACATCAAGATTATCTACCACATGCGAAAAATTATGAAACTGTCCCTGACAGGTGTCGCTCACAATGCTACCCAGGCTAATGGCAAGAGGATCGGGGAAGTTGCTGCTGGGATAACCAACAGGAAATTTCCGGTGATACAGATCCAGCAAGCGTCCGATCCAGCCGGTGTTCCACTGTTCGTTTGAAGGGGATCCGCTATTCCAGATATCCATTGACCTGAAGTGCGAGCGGTTGGGCATGGGGTAGCCAATGTTGTTAATGAGGCAAAGCTCTCCGGCGTTGTATAGGGAGTACAGCCCCGATACTGCCGGATGAAATCCAACCTTGTCATGAACGAGCAACTTATTCTGCGGAATAAGGATGTTGGCACGATGCCGCGTGAGTTCTTCGTAGGACGCAAGCGGAACAAAGGTATTGAGGGAATCGTTTCCACCTATCAGCTGAATAAGCACAAGTATTGTATCTTTCTCCATTGCTTAATGCAGATTGTAAATGGGTAAATTAAACAGGTAGTTTATGAGCTGGTTAAAACCTGCGTCGCGATGTTCATTTCGGTTTGTTTCGGACGATGCAGATTGGTTTGCAGGTGCCGGAGACGGAATGGTCTCAAATACCTTACGGGCCGTTTGTTTTATTTCAGGCCCGAGCTGTCCGGCAAAAAACATGGTATTGAAGTAACTGAATAACGCTTCAAAGCCTGCAGCTTTTATTTGTTTCTGAACATCGTTAAACGAAATATTAACTCCATGTTTCCGGAAAGAGCCTTCACTGAATGAGATGTGTGTAACCAGTTTTTTCCTGGCTTGCAGCGAAGCCGAATTTATCCACAGCTTGCCGTAGGCCGGCGCCTGATAATAGGCTTTCCATCCGGCAACGCTTGGCGGTTTAAGCAATTCCATGCCCATACACCTGAGGTTCTCGAACATGTCGCTCCAAAAATTGTATTGACGGGTTACATCGGCCAGAATTTGCATAGGGAAGAAATGGAGCAACTCAAACGTAAAATGCAGTGGGTTTTTAATACGGGCATTATCGTGCGCCAAACTGAAAAAATGCTGGCTGGTGAGCAGGGCTTTAAGAACAGGTTTAATTTCAAAGTTGCTGTTAATAAGAAGCTGCGCCAGCGGCTCAATGATTTCTTTTTCGGTGCCGGCAGAAATGGTTTCCGTGCAAAACCACCGGTAAAGCCTTCTGGTAAAATGAAGAGCGGTTTGTTTTTTGGCAAAAATTAGGGCTATAACCGATTTAAACTCTTCTGCTCCGCCATTATCAATGACCATATTGTCAAAATGAGCCGACAGTTGTTTCGTTCCGCTGTCGTGTGAGGCCTCATTAAATTCAACGCCGATTTTTTTAACCGGGTCTTCGGTAAACCAGCCACAGTCTTTCCAGCCGGTCATGACGCGGGCAATCTGGCGGATGTCTTTTTCCGAAAAGTGTGTGTAATCGCCTTTGCCTTTAATTTCACCGCGTCCGAGTGTGAATAGCTCAAGCAGCTCGCGCGCGTAATTTTCGTTGGGATTTTCTTTCGTATTCTCAAATCCGCTCAGAAACCTCAGCATAGCGGGATCAATCGTAATGTCGCTGGTTATTTGTTTGAAGTTGCCCCAGGCATTATCATGAAGATACAGGAGGTGGCGGTGTTCGTATTTATGCTCAATAACATCTGAAACGGCATAATAATTAAGCCAGAAATACATCATTTGTTGCCTGAGCGAACAGGGATTTTGGTAAGTAAACGAAAGCAGCCAGGCCCGGAGGCTTTTTTTTCGGTATTGCTCATAAAACACATCGGTTCTGTATGGAGCCAGCAGCCAGGATTTGCCAATGGGTACCAGTCTGTCATCAGGGAATTCAAAATTCAGGGGTTCTGTAATTACAGGACTGTCGTTAAGCAGAATGTCAACAATTTCTGCGGCATCTTTGCCTTCAAGTTCTTGTAATTGGCTTTGAGTAAAGCCAAGTGTTGCTCTTCTCAGTAAAAAAATTAGTTTTTGACGGTCGGGTTTACCTTCCAGTTTTTTTATGCTCTCCGTTGTAGCCATCCCGTTTATGCACGAATCTGCACTTATTCCTGCTACCAGCGCCAGCAATGCGGTGTTATAAATAAAGGCTCTTCTTTGCATTTAAAATGCAATTTCGTGTTTTTTTAATGCCAAATTATGAAGCCGGAGAAATATTAAAGCAAGGTTAATCTTCATAATTGTGTTATTGTTTTTTTGGATGGCCAAAACTTTAATGTCCATACGCAGTGTATCCGAGGGTTCTATTAAATACGTTTTTGTGTTTAGTGTATCGCAGTAATAAATGCCCTTCCTGCCATACGCGTCGCAGGCCGCAAACCTAAAGGTTCTGATTTCGTCTTTTTTCATCTCCAATATCAGTTGGTCTACCTTATCAGGCAGATAGCCATTTCCAGCAATGATTCTGAGAGGCAACATTCCCTGAGGCTGCTTCGAATCATCAATTCGTATGCCCCGGCCATTTCGCAGTTCAAATTGAAGGTAAACCTCATCGCCCCGATCTATTTCCTGATCGGGTTTGCACGAGACCAAAACGCTCATCAAAGAGAATATCGCAAACCACTGTTTCATTTTTTTTGGTGAAATACAACTCTGAAACCATCGGATTTGTTGCACATGTCGAGTGCGGGTGCTGTAGCCGGACCAAAGGTGCTGGTATAGTAAATCTGCAGAAAGGCGGGGCTGTGGTACAAATGTCCGCCCCCCTTGCCTTTATTGTAGGGTATTTGCGGCAACCAGTAGTCTGCCGTCCATTCCCAGGCATTACCGGCCATGTCGTAACAACCATAGTAACTGCGGGCATCGTGTGTTTTAAATGATCCGTGAACGGTACCATTGTAATAGCCCACGGGAGTTGTTCCGGGCTCAAAGGGATCGTTGCTGTTGAAGTAGTTGGCATACGAACTGTCAATGGTGTTGCCCCAGGGGAACCATCTGCTGGTGTTGCCGCGGGCCGCTTTTTCCCACTCTGCTTCGGTGGGCAGGTCAAAGCCGTAAAAATCACAAAAGGCACGGGCACCAAACCAGCTCACCGAAGTAGCGGGATGGTCAAGCTGCGTAGTATCTGTCCGGATGCTGTCCTTGTCTATCCGAATACGTTCATCGCTGATGCGCACTCTGTAGTCGCCCTCCGGAACCGGTGGATTTGCCATGTAGTGATAATAGGCCACCTGCTCAGCGCTGAACAAGAATTTTTTTTTCAGAGCGTCGGTCAAAAACCGGGTGAATTGCGCATTACTTATTTCGTATTTGCCTATCCAGTAATCGTATTTAACCGAGTCGGTAATGCAGTCAATTCCCTTTTTATATGCACCGGCCGGCACCTTCACAAATGTAATTCCGTGTATGAGGGTGTCTTTGATACTTGCGAAACTTTCCTGTTCTTTGCTGCCTGCATCGGCTGCGCTGTGGCAGGAAAATATTAAAACCGTGCATAAAACAATAAACAGATTGATGGCGTTGGCGCTTACACTGTATGTCGCAGGATGCCGCATGGATAGTAAAGATAACGAGATTCTGCCGGAAAAAAAGCGGGAGGGAGTTCACGCCGCTTTTTACAACAGTACCGGTAGCCGGATCTCTATCAGCACCACCTCCGGTAAGCTTTTGTTGTGCGACAGCAATTTAAATCTGCTGTTGACAAGCCGCGAGCAGATGGATGCCAACTCTTCCTTTTTTTCGTTGGATGACAAACATATTATCACCGGCGGAACGCACCGAAAATTAAATGTGTGGAATGCCGGTTCATTGCAGCGTGAGGCAACCTATGACCTGAATTTTAATTCCTGGACTTCCATTCAGGGGTTTCAAACGCTAGGCGGATGCGGCGAGCAGGGAAAGGTTTATTTCTATAATATTAAAAACCACGATACAATCCGTTTTGTGCTCGAACCCGAGGGTGCATTCCATCTTTATTACATTAAACCCGACACCAATTTTGTCGTTTCTTCGGGCCGCTCCGGCTACGAAATTAATCTCATCACAAGGAAAGTGGCGCATCGTTACAGCGGACATTGCGACTGGGTTTATTGCGTGATGCCCGATGCCGCAGCGAGGCGGATAGTGACCGCATCAAAGGACAGCACTGTGAAAGTATTTGACAGAAAAAGCGAAAAATGTCTGGCAACCTCTTTTAAGCTCGATGGCGCGGTATATGTATCCTGCTTCAATAAAAATGGAAATGAAGTGGTTGCTTCAACCTCCAATGGAAGCATTTATTTTTTGGACACGACGCTCACGAAAGTGCGACTAAAAATTAAAGCCTTTAACAGCCACATCAATACCATACATCTTTCACCTACTGGCAGCCGCATTGTGGCCGGCAGCGAAGGCGGAGGGGCAAAACTGTTTTCGGTGCAAAGTGGTAGCCTGCTCTATCAGCTCGCTAATTAAATGAAAGACCACCTCTGATTTATGGGCCGTAAACGGTTTTCATGGCCTCCTCAAACGAAACAACTGCACCACGGCAGGGTGTTTTTAACGAATAAATTTTTTCAAATGGCATAGGGCTTTGTTTCCAGTTGTGCTTTCCGCTGCCGTCAAATTCCAGGCGATAAACACGTGCACGTATGAAACGCGGCGCCTCTTTTCCGCTAAACGGATTTGAAAGCAGCAGGTTTGAAATATCCCTGTCATTTGTGAGAAGTTTTTGAATGAAGCGCTCAATCCAGGGATTGCCTTGGTTGTTATACTGATTCAATGGATTCCATTTGTAATTCGGTGCGGCCACATTTTCATAAAAGAAAAGGTGATCAAGGCGTGGATAATAGGGGGCGTAAAAGCCAAGGTAATCGGTTGTGCCGGAAGGCAGGTAGCGGAACGTGTAGGCTTGCCAGTTCAGGCTGTCGTTGCTGCCCTCCATTCTTATTTCTCCGTGATAGCGGGGGATGTCTCTGAACAAGCCATAGGGTATGCAAATGCGCCAGTAATCGGGAATTTTAAATGATAGGGAGTTGCTGCGTAATTTTACTAGGCT
>CALMNJ010000105.1 GCA_937868675.1 uncultured Bacteroidota bacterium
CGAAAAAGGTATTTTCTCAAACGATTCGCGCCGCACAATCTATACGGGCCCGGCGTTTGGATTTACATTTGAGTTACCTTACAATCAAAAAAAGTCAACATTTGCGCTGGATTACAGCTACCGAACCACCAATCCTTTTAGCGGAGTGCACACTTTTGGTGCGAGACTGAATTTGTAGAAAAATTATATCTTTGTTATATCAAAAAGGAGTCCCGGCAATTTACCGGGATTCTTTGCTTATAAAACCGCAACAAAATGGCACAACAAATAGGGTACTACACCGAGGAAGGCCTGCAGAAATTAAAGGACGAACTTCATCATCTGAGAACCAGCGAGCGTAAAGCAGCCACGCAGGCAATTGTTGAGGCACGAGATAAAGGTGACCTTAGCGAGAATGCCGAATACGATGCCGCCCGCGAAGCTCAGGCACTTCTCGAATTACGAATCGCAAAACTGGAAGAGGTTATCGCCAATGCATGCATAGTGGATGAGTCGAAACTTGATCTTACCAAGGCAAGTATACTAACCACCGTAAAAATCAAAAACCTCAATAACGGTGCTACCATGAAATACACTCTGGTGGCGGAAAACGAAGCTGATCTGAAGGCTGGAAAGATATCAGTTGATTCGCCGATAGGAAAAGCTCTGCTTGGTAAAAAAGTGGGCGACAAGGTGGATGTACAGGCACCAGCCGGTAAAATAACTTTCGAAATCTCTGAAATTGGCATATAAAAGTTATGGCAGGTATTTTTTCACGTATTGTAAATGGCGAAATTCCATGCTACAAGGTTGCCGAAGATGAAAATTACCTTGCATTTCTTGATGTTTACCCTTTAAAAAAAGGACATGTTCTGGTAATTCCCAAAAAGGAAACGGATTATCTTTTTGACCTCAACGATTCAGAATACCTCGGGTTGATGGAGTTTTCAAAAAAAGTTGCAGGTGCTATTAAATCGGCCATGCACTGTAAAAAGGTTTCGCTTCATGTAGTGGGACTTGAAGTGCCTCACGCGCATATACATCTTATTCCAATTAACACAGCAAACGATTGCAATTTTGAAAATGAGAAACTGAAGTTGACAAGGGAAGAATTTGAAACTATCGCCACACAGATTGCTTCCAATCTTTGAGATTGTCGCTGTTTTTTTATTCAATCAAAATACGTCTTGTATCCCTCATTTCTCCGCTTGTAACCGAGGCAGCGTAAAGTCCTTTACCAAATCCACAATCCAGTATTACGCCTTCATTTCCGCTTTGAATTTGTGCAATGCTGAAGGTGTGTATCAGTTTGCCATCCATGCCAAAAATGCTAATTTGAATAGGAAGCGCCATAGCACCACTCGCTCTCAGCAATAGCTTGCCTTCCAACCCGGCAGGTTGAAACAGCTCAACATGATCTTTGAGATAAGAACTTTTGCCAATTCCGGTTAGACTTGACGGTTTGGCAATCCAGTTAACTATGGCAGTGTCGGTTGGATCTACCGTGCTCGGTAAATAACGTACCCATTCGCCGGATTCATTAATCAAAAACTTATTAAAATTCCAGTTTACGGTGGCATTCTGTTTTCCGTTCAGGTTAGCCCTTTGAAGCCACTTGTAAACAGGCGATGTATCGCTTGCCGCGATGCTTATTTTACTCATCATCGGGAAGGTGACACCGTAATTGCTCGAACAAAATACACTAATGGTGGAATCGCTGTAGGGTTCCTGCGCTCCAAAATCATTGCATGGGAAGCCAATAATTTCGAAATCGTATTGCTTAAAGTTTTTGTAAAGCAGTTCGAGTCCCGCAAATTGCGGAGTATAGCCACAAAAACTGGCGGTGTTTACAATCAGAACTTTTTTACCGTAAAATTTGGAAAGACTGATTACACCTCCTTTAACGGTTTTTACGGTAAACGTATGAATGCTGGGTGCCTGAGAAAAGCTTACCAGAGCCAACATCATCATAGCCAGGGTTAATTTGAGTTGAATTGTCATTACACTAAAATAATAAAAGGAATAACGCAGCCAATGCAAAATTATTGGATTGCTTTTGAAGCTTGCAATCATATAAGGAAAAGGCTTATTCTTACTGCTTTCCAAACCATTGTCGCATTAACGGTAACAGGTGCGTTGGTGCAAATTTGTTAGCCTCTTTGGTATTAAAATATCATTAAAGCGTTTTTAGAAGGGATTTAATGCTTACTCTTTCATCAATAAACGCCGGCAATGTCTCAATATTTACACGGTCTTGCTGCATGCTGTCGCGGTGCCTTACAGTTACCGTGTTGTCTTGAAGACTTTGATGATCAACCGTGATGCAATAGGGTGTGCCAATCGCGTCTTGTCTGCGGTAGCGGCGACCTACCGCGTCTTTCTCATCGTAGGTTATATTATGGTCAGGTTTAAGGGTGTTAAATATTTTCTCGGCAAGTTCCGGCAATCCATCCCGTTTAATGAGTGGGAAAACAGCTGCTTTATAGGGCGCCAGAGCAGGAGGGAGGCTCAATAAAGTGCGAGTTTCTCCATCATCCAGTTGTTCTTCCTTTAACGAAGAAGATAATACCGCAAGGAAAAGCCGGTCAAGTCCAACCGAAGTTTCAACCACGTATGGTACATAATTGTGGTTGTCTTTCCAGTCGTTGGGCGTTTGCGTTTTTGCAAGTTCTGAATTCATGGGGCCGGTATAGTCCTGATCGAAATATTGTATTTTTTTACCCGAAAACGCCTCATGTTGTCTCAGGTCAAAATCAGTCCGGGAGTGGATACCCTCCAGTTCTTTAAAGCCAAACGGAAATTCATGCTCAATATCACAGGCTGCGTTGGCGTAATGAGCCAGTTTTAAGTGGTCGTGGTAACGGTATTTTTCCTTTCCCAGTCCCAGCGACAGGTGCCAGCTAAGCCGGGCTTTTTTCCAATACTCATACCATTCCATTTCGGTGCCTGGCCTTACAAAAAACTGCATCTCCATTTGCTCAAATTCGCGCATCCTGAAAATAAATTGCCTGGCCACAATCTCATTCCTGAAAGCCTTTCCGGTTTGCGCAATTCCGAATGGTATTTTCATGCGCCCTGTTTTTTGAACGTTGAGGTAATTCACAAAAATACCCTGCGCGGTTTCGGGCCGAAGGTATATGGTACTTGCCTCTTCGCTCACAGAGCCCATGCCTGTGCTGAACATTAAGTTGAACTGACGCACATCGGTCCAGTTGCGGCTTCCGCTTACCGGGCAGGCAATTTCAAGATCCACAATAATCTGCTTTACTTCCGCCAGGTCGTTACGTTCCAGAGCGTTCTTAAAGCGCTCATTAATACTGTCAATTTTTTGCTGATATTCCTTTACCCGGCCATTGGTGCTCCGAAACATGGCCTCGTCGAAGTTTTCAAAACGTTTCGCCGCCTTTTCAACCTCTTTTTTGATCTTATCTTCAATTTTACCAACGTGCTCTTCTATCAGCACATCGGCCCTGTAGCGTTTCTTACTGTCTTTATTATCAATCAGCGGGTCGTTGAATGCATCCACGTGGCCGCTGGCTTTCCAAGTAGTAGGGTGCATAAAAATGGCTGCATCAATACCTACGATGTTCTCGTGAAGCTGCACCATGGCCTTCCACCAATAGTCGCGAAGATTTTTTTTAAGTTCGGCGCCAAGTTGTCCGTAATCGTACACGGCACTGAGCCCATCGTAAATTTCGCTGCTCTGAAAAATAAACCCGTACTCTTTGCTGTGTGATATAATGCTCCTGAAAAAATCTTCCGGTTTTTGCGACATGTGCTGTTTAATTTTAAGGCTACAAAAATAGATAAATAAAAGTTGTGTAAAATGACAGAACTGATCAGAAAACAAGATTGTCTATCAGCCTTATTTTGCCTATAAACAAAGCAATTAGACTGATGTTTTTACCGCTGTTTTTCAAACTGCCCAGCTCCTCCAGTGTTTCGGTATCGCAAATTTCGTAGTATTCAAGGCGGGTGTTTTTCATGCGGGCCACCTCACCATTAATAAACTGCTTTGCTGCCACAACTCCGTATTGTTCAGCAACCTGGCGCGCCTTCTGCATAATTGCAGGAATCGCCGAGGCGCTTTTACGTTCTTCCGGGTTCAATAACATGTTTCTGGAACTCATGGCCAGCCCATCGTTTTCGCGCACTATAGGGCACGAAACAATCCGGATTGGGGCATGCATTTGCACCACAAGGGCCTTAACAATTAGCATCTGTTGATAATCTTTGCTGCCAAAATACGCTTTGTCGGGCACCACAATCTCAAAAAAACGCTTTACCACCTGAGCCATCCCGTTAAAATGCCCCGGCCTGTAAAAACCTTCCAGTGTCTTATCAAGTCTTCCAAAATCAAAAACAGGTTTTGCCTCGCTGGGATAAATTTCTGTTACACCGGGCATGAAAAGAACATCGCAACCGGCTTTTTTAAGCACTTCGGCATCCTTTTCCGGTGTCCGCGGATAACGTTCCAGATCGGCCTTGTCATTAAACTGGGTGGGGTTTACAAAAATGCTGCAAACAGTTAAATCGCATTCCTGGCGCGAGGCTTCAATTAATGAAACATGCCCCGGGTGAAGCGCCCCCATGGTTGGAACGAAGCCAATGCTTCGACCAGCATTTCTTTTTTCATTCAGAAGAGCCTGTAACTCAGCTATTTTAGTATAAATTACCACAAATGAGGCCATAAAGCTACAACTTAATTGAAAATTGGATTATTTTTTCGTAATTTTGTATATCTGTAAAAAAGGAGACAACGTATGAAGAAAGCAAGGGTCCTTTTTATTTCTCAAGACATCACTCCGTATTTA
>CALMNJ010000106.1 GCA_937868675.1 uncultured Bacteroidota bacterium
CGAAAACCTTCAGGAGGGCAGCCGCATTCTGGTGCTGAACAAAATAACCGAAAAAAAAGAACGCAGTGTGCAGAAACAACTCGAATTGCTTTCGCAGCAGGGTTTTTCGAGGGCCGTGATAAATGGCGACATCGTAAAAATTAATGAGGCCGACTGGAAAAAGTTGAAAAAAAACAGCGAGGTGTTGCTGCTCGTTGACCGCCTTACCGTGCAGCCCCACGACGAGGATTTTGTGAACCGCGCCGGCGACAGCGTGCAAACCGCCTTTTACGAGGGCGAGGGCGCCTGCATGATCTGGGAAGAGCAGGAAAAGGGTGGGTACAAACAGCACAGCTTCAGCAACCTGTTTGAACTTGATGGCATAACGTTTGAGGAACCCGACGTTAATTTTTTCACCTTCAATAATCCCATTGGCGCCTGCAAAACCTGCGAGGGCTTTGGTAGCGTGATAGGCATTGATCCCGACCTGGTCATTCCAAACAAAAGCCTCTCGGTTTACGATAATGCCATTGTGTGCTGGAACGGCGAGGTAATGAGCACCTATAAAAACCAGCTGGTGCGCAACGCCCACAAATTCGGCTTTCCGGTTCATAAACCGGTGGCCGAGCTTTCGAAGGCCGAGTACGCCTTGCTTTGGAGCGGCAACAACTATTTTGAAGGCATTGATGCCTTTTTTAAAATGCTGGAGCGCGAAACTTACAAGATACAATACCGTGTGATGCTGGCACGCTACCGCGGAAAAACACTTTGTCCCGATTGCAGGGGCACCCGGCTGCGCAAGGATGCCAACTATGTGAAGATTAACGGCAAATGCATTAACGACCTGGTGCTGGCGCCCGTTGAAGAGCTCTTGCCTTTTTTTAATACCCTGAAACTGGACGAGCACGATGCATCCGTGGCAAAGCGCCTTTTAATTGAAATAAAAAACAGGCTGCAATACCTGTGCGATGTGGGGCTTGGTTACCTCACGCTGAACCGTGTGGCCAATACCCTGAGCGGGGGCGAAAGCCAGCGCATCAATCTGGCCACGCAGCTTGGCAGCACGCTGGTGGGCAGCCTTTATATACTCGACGAGCCCAGCATTGGCCTGCACCCGCGCGATACCGAACGCCTCATCAAAGTGCTGCGATCGCTGCAGCAGCAAGGCAACACCGTTATTATTGTGGAGCACGACGAAGACATTATGCGCCATGCAGACGAGCTGATAGACATTGGCCCGGAGGCCGGATCGGGCGGAGGCCAGCTCGTATTTCAGGGCACACACGCAAAACTGCTTACCAATAAATTAGGCTACACCGGCAAATACCTTACCGGACAGATGATGATTGAAACACCACCCAACCGCCGCCGGTGGAAAGAGTATATTGAAATTAAGAACCTGAACGACAACAACCTTAAAAATGTGTCGGTTAAATTTCCGCTCAATGTGTTGTGTTGTGTTACAGGTGTGAGCGGTTCGGGCAAATCAACCCTGATTAAACGCGGCTTGGTTCCGTTTTTGCAGCGCTACCTTGATGGGTATTACGAAAGCGCCGATGCCTCGCACATGATTGCAGGCAGCCTCAAACAAATAAAACAACTTGAGTTTGTAGATCAGAACCCCATTGGCAAATCGTCGCGCAGCAATCCGGTAACCTATGTAAAGGCCTTTGATGAGGTGCGCAACCTCTTTGCCGAGCAGGGCCTGGCCAAAACACGCAACTACAAGCCCGGTTTTTTTAGTTTTAATGTGGAAGGCGGGCGCTGCGAGGTTTGCCAGGGCGAAGGGGAGATTACCGTGGAGATGCAGTTTATGGCCGATATCCAGCTTACCTGCGATACCTGTAAGGGCAAACGTTACAAAAGCGAAACGCTGGAGGTGATGTACCGCGAAAAAAACATTTCTGATGTGCTGGGACTGACGGTGGACGATGCCGTGACTTTTTTTACCGGCGATAAAAGCAACAAAACCGCCGCGCGTATTGCCGAAAAGCTCAACGCACTGCAATCAGTGGGCCTTGGCTATGTGCAGCTGGGGCAGAGCAGCAGCACGCTGAGTGGGGGCGAGGCACAACGCATTAAGCTGGCCAGCTTTCTTATTGGCATTGCCGGCACTCAGCCAACGCTTTTTGTGTTTGATGAACCC
>CALMNJ010000107.1 GCA_937868675.1 uncultured Bacteroidota bacterium
ATTTGTTTTGAGCCGCAAATATATTGTAAAAAATCTGCAAAAGATTTTTGATGTAACAATTCATTGAGGGGGGTAAACGCGTTAAGTAATATTGCGATAAGTTCTAAGGCCGAAGGGCATGAAACCAGAAGCTTAATCAGATTTCGTCTTATTCTTCAAAAATGTCGAAACCTCGTCGGCAGAATTGGAACTGTAACCGGTTTTATGGAACGCACTCTCTTTCGTTTTATTATTATAAATAAAAGTGACTGGAAACGAATCAAGCTTAAGCTTGTTGCGCAGACGACCACCGTTAAACAACATAATAACGTGCGGATCCATTTTACGCACTATATGGATAAGATCAGTGTTTAGCGGATCGCTGATGTTAACCGCAATATTTTCAAGTTCATTCGGGTTGTGTAATGCTATTAGTTCATTAAGCTCGTGCATGTTCTTGAGGCAGAGGCCGCAACCCGTGTACCAAAATTCTATCAGTACAAATTCGGCGTTTACCTTTGTGGCGTTAAAAAGTGAATAAGAAGTGTCGGGAAGATTGAACGAAGGAAAAGTTTTAACCGTATCAGAATATTGATTTGGCTCGTGATGCTATGGCTTAGCCTTGCAGATGGGGAGTGGCTTGAATTGGTGTATTTTTTCACGCAAAAATTGTGGCGATTTGGTAAAGTAAGTGTAATTGAAAACAGTAGAATCGAATATTTCAACCCGTCTAAAACAAAATTCAAAACGGTTGTAGATTTGTTTATTTTTTTGTCTCGGGTGTTTACGGAATATTTCAAATAGTCCTTTTGGATATAAATATTCCCAAGATTACTTTTTACGATTGCGTCTGCCCGCTCGAACTCAAGCATGCAATTGGTTCCGGCTGCGGTACGCTTTAAGTTATAGTTCTTCGATTTGAAAAATTGAGCGAGTAAGGAGTCAGTAAAAAAATCAGTCTGGTGTAATTTGCTCATTAAATAATCCTTCAGGAGGCGGATTGTTTTTATAATCAACAAAACAGCCACTGCCGCGATCATTTAAACCGTAATAATTCTCATTCATTATAACTTCAATAATTCGGCCTTGTTTATTGTATATGATAATATGGGCGGTAGAGCCTCCTTCATTCAGGCAATAAACGGTTCCGCTTCTCACTGTGCTGAAATGGCTTGAGAATGAAAAATACTTTTCCTCAAAAGAGTAGGATAAAACTGGGGTCTGATAATTAACTAATATGCTGTCCATAAGTGACTTTTGTGACTTACCGGGGCACCATATAATAAGAATACCCAGAGTAAAAATCTCCCTGGGTATTTTCAGTTTTAATATTAAGTTAATTAACAACACTGATAGATGCAGCCTCTGTTAAAACAAACCACGCCCAATCTCTCACTAAGTTTGAACCTGTTGGCGAGCCCTCAAGACACTCAGCACTCTAGCAACGCCCTTATGGTTAGGTCCTAGCGGGTAGCTAATGTTCGCAAATTCCTTTATCCTTCTTAAATCTATTTTTCAGGTCGCCAAACGTCTGCAAAGGTAACATTTGGGGTGGAGACGGCTGTTCCAGAGGCCCGGGTTAAAAAAGGCTACTTCCCCCGTAGTGCATATTTAGCTTTGCATGAAAGCTCTGTCCTTTTCCGTAAACGGTTAATCTGTAATTCCCAGCTCCTCCAGGGCTCTAATAGCATTTGTGCGATTGAGCTGTTTGGCTAGCGAATAAGGTGTGTGCTTTACCCTCAGCCGTTCATACACATCTGGACTGAAGCCGTACTCCCGCATCTTGGCCCCATCTACCACATACTCTTTTAAAACCGCCTTTTTATCGGCTCCAGCGTCAACCAGCATTTTGATGATCTCCGCGTTATCCTTCATAATAGCGATGTGCAGCGGGGTTGGGAATTGCTTAGCCGCGACACTGGCGCCATGCCGTTGTTCAAGGTTGGCTTTGGCATCAATAAGGAGCTTAACCAGGCGGGCGTTGTTGGCGTAAATGGCGTTGTGAAGTACCGTGGCATTGGTCATATCCTGTGCGTTCACGTCGGCGCCTTTGTCGATAAGTAGCTTTGCCAGTTCTGCGGGATCACCGTAATCTGCCACATTCGCCGACGGTTTGGTAAGAAAAGGAGCTAGCTTTTTCTTTAGTTCAGGATCGGCCTCCATCTGCTTTGCTTTCAGCTCGTAGCCCTCCATCATGCTTTTCATCATATCCTCCGGCGTAAGGCATCGCATGGCGCCTAAAGGTGTAACACTCTGGTTGTTCTTGTTATTGTTGATATTCTTGTACCCTTTGGCTAGTATCGCGTTAGCGGCCTTCAGGTTCACCTTCCAGCAGGCCGCGTGCAATAGGGTCCATTCCTGCGGCGAGCCTTTAATGGGATCGTTAACATCAATCTTAGATCCTTCCATAATGCGGATGAACTTGTCGGCCGAATCGGCCAATATCGCATTTCTGGCTTCCATCATCGGGTTAGATTTTTGTGAAAAGGCGGCCAGCGCCATCAGCGTTAAACCGGCCACATACGAAGCGTTTTTTTTCATAATTGTTTTATTTGCGTTGATATTTGATAATTTTTTATTGCGGTGTGCCCTTTCCTGGGGCTGCCGCGGCATTTCTTCAAGGACATGGCAAACATGCGAAGATCCCTGGCAGAAGTAAATAGAGCATATGCACTAATTTAGCGACCCTGGCAAAGGCCGTAGAGCGTGCTTTACCCCACAGATCTGATACAGCACAAGGTTTTGCCGGACGAAACAGTTAAAAAAATCGGGGAATCAGATCATGTTGTTCCTGAGCGCGATCTTCACCGCGTCGCTTTTACTGCTCACGTGCAGTTTCCTATAAATGCTAGTAATCTGGTTACGCACGGTGTAAGGACTCACCACCAGGCTTTCGGCTATTTCCTTATAGTCGAGACCCTTTACCATGCCCCGCAACACTTCGGTTTCGCGTGGGGTTAGGTTAAACAACGAACCAGACTCACTTTTTTCAAAGGTGTATTCGTTTGCAAGCAGCTTGAGCGCTTTGCGCGCAACGCTGGGGCTCATAGGTACGGTCTTAAACTCCATCACCTGCTCAATGTAGTTGATAATAGTGTCGGTGCTTTCGTCCTTGAGGATATAGCCGGAGGCACCGGCCTTGATGGCTTCAAAGATCTTGTCGTACTCGTCGAATACGGTTAGCATCAGGAATTCCACTTCTGGATAAATAACCTTGGCCTCCCTCACGGTTTCGATCCCGTTCTTTTCAGGCATGTCGATGTCCATCAAAACGATCTCCGGGAGGTTCTGCTTTCCCAGCAACTTCATTTTTTCCAGGAACTCCAGCCCGTTCTGGGCGGTAAACAGCACCTTTATCTTTCCATGGTATTCCAGCTCAAGCTTGCGGTCGTTCCGGTTCAGGTATTTGTCGTCAACAATTGCAATGGTTATCATCGCACCGAATTTCATTGTTTGTCTCCTTTTGCAAAATAGAGCATTTGCTCTAAATTTTAATCTTTATGGACGTTCCACCGCTACCAGATTGCAGTTCGAAAACCGCTCCGGCCTCTGACAACCTGCTTCTAAGATTGCGCAGGCCGTAACTGTTCTCCTTGTTCATGTCGTTGTCGGAAATACCAGTGCCGTTGTCGGTTATGGAAATAACGAGCCTGTAAGGCGCCTCTTCGCTAAAAGCCAAGGTTACTTTGGTTGCCCGGCTGTGCTTATTAATATTATTAATAATTTCCTGGCAGCTGCGATAAACCGCCAGCACCT
>CALMNJ010000108.1 GCA_937868675.1 uncultured Bacteroidota bacterium
AGAGTTAAAAATTTACTTCTCATATTTCAAAAGTTAATGCCAGAACCTCTGCAAACGTGCGTAAGTTATTTCAAACATCAATAAAACAAATCTAATTATTTTTCGAGACGGCCACACGTCCTTAAGACGTAAAGGTTTTAATTTTTTTATTTCGCCTGTATTCTTCAATAAACTTAAGGCTACCGTTATAATTGTAATAAGCCCAGATGCCGGATTTTTTTTGTTTCTGGTACGTGAATACTTCGCTTAAATTTCCGTTGTCGTAGTAACTGAGTTTTGTCTGATAATCTCCTGCATAGGAAGATAGCCATGCCAGTTGGCCATTTTGATAATAGGCGCTGAAAGGGTAATATTTATTGGACGGAAACTCTCTGCTCATTTTGTTTTGATCGTTGTCTTGTTGATCGGCTTTCTGAACCGGGCTTTGTTCTTCAAGAAAACGATTCAGATTGATCCATTCTTCGTGAGCATATTTTTGGTTTGTATCTCTTTTTTGTACCAGTTTTTTTTGCCAATTGCTTTCTGCGCTTTCTTTTAGAAAAATGGTGTCGCCATTTGTGGTGAAAACTCCGCTAACCTTGCGGGGCAAAAACAGTCCGCACCGTGCATAGACAGGATAGAGCAAAAAACTTCCGTTCGGCTGAAGCTGAAGCTCAAATTCGCTACTGCGGTACTTCCCCCACATCAGGCTTGGATCACCGGCTATTGAAAGAATATAAAGGAAAAGAAATAAAAAGGTGAGTTTTGTTTTCATGCTTTTGAATGGCATGAAATTAGTAAACCGCTGATTGCCTGCTACGGATCAAAAGCCAAAATCTGTTTAATACGTTTTTAAATTTTGTGAAATTATTGTTGCATTATTTTCCTCCACTCCTCACCGGCCTTATTAATCCAGATGGCTCCATCGCCTTTTTCACGACGGCTCATGTTTTGGCCTTCTTCCATGATATCGTAAAAAATGAGGGCGGCTTCTTCTTTTCTGTTTTGCCGTAGTAAAAAATCACCGTAGCGGTAGCGTGCCTCGTAGTTGGTGTAGCGGTGGTTCATGGCCTTAAATTCTTTTTCGAGCTGAGCCAGATCGCCTGTTTTTTCAAGAGCAAAGGCGTAAAGCAAATTGGTTTGCGTTTTTGAGAAATTCATTCCGTTTCTCACTTTGGGGGCAATTTTTACAATGTCCTCGAAACGGTTCACTGAATAATATGCGTGTATAAGTTGTTTTATTACATGTTCGTTGTCTTTAAACACACCTTCCAGCGACTGCTCATAGAGTTCAATGGCTCTTTCGATCATGCCATTCTCGAGATAGGCATCGGCCAGTGCAACCCGGTTTGTAAATGTGGGGCTGAACTTGAATTGTTTTTCAAGGTCCGATATTCGCCCCTTTGGATTTACCAGAGTGGTTACTTTGCTTTGCAAATCGGAAACATGACGGCGCTTCACAATTTCGGTAAATATATAGGCCAGGCTTCCTATGAGCGGCAGAAACACAATAATCCATATCCATTTTTGCTGATTGCCGCGGCGGATAGAATGCAACACACAAACCGCCTGTAGTATAAGAACAACGATGTAATAACTCGAGAATATATAGTAGAGGTAACCCATGGTTTTTTGAATGGCCTATCCTGTTTATTTCAAATTAATTAAATTTTACCTTGCTTATCAGTTCTTTTACAATAAAAGTGAGTTTGGGTTCCTGTTTGTTGGCAACCTGTTGCACCTCTTCATGTGTCACTTTTTGTGTGTGTCCTTCAACGCCCAGATCGGTAATAATGCTGATTCCAAAAACGTCCATGCCGCTGTGTTTTGCAACAATCACTTCCGGCACGGTGCTCATTCCCACGGCATCGGCGCCAATGCGCCACAAATAGCGGTACTCGGCCGGTGTTTCAAAGCAGGGGCCTGTGAGGCCCGCATAAACGCCTTCACTTACTTTAATACCGTTTGTTTTTGCAATGTCGCGGGCAAGCTGCACGTATTCCTTTTTATAGGCCTCGCCCATATCCGGAAAACGCGGTCCAAGTTCAGAATTGTTTTTTCCGATGAGGGGATTGGCGGGGAACAAATTGATATGATCATTGATAATCATGATTTCTCCAACCTCAAACGTAGGGTTCATTCCGCCGCTGGCATTGCTTACACAAAGCAGTTTCACGCCCATGACTTTCATAACACGTACCGGAAATGTAATCTCCTGCATATTGTATCCCTCGTAAAAATGAAAACGGCCCTGCATGGCCATCACCTTTTTTCCGCCAAGTTCGCCAAGAATCAGAGTGCCTGTATGCCCCTCAACCGTGCTTTGCGCGAAGTTGGGGATTTCGGCATAGGGGATCGTAAACTCCGCATTTATTTCCTTTGCTAACCCCCCAAGGCCAGTTCCAAGAATGATTCCAATCTCGGGCTTAAAGTTGTTGGTTCTGGCCTGAATACTTTTGGTGGTAAATTCTATTTGTTCTAACATATTTCAAAATTAACTGGTTGAATTCTTCTTCCTTATCCTTAAAGCTTATTTCTACCGGCAATATGTATAAATTCATTCCTTTAACAAAATCCCAGAGTTCCGGGCTTTTCAGTCGCATCAGGTCTTTTTCTGTAGTAACCATTATTTTGCTGCCGCCGCCCAAAGTCTGATAATAGGCCTCAATGTCCTGAAGATCCTTGATTGTAAACTCATAATGGTCGGCAAATGGAAGGTGTTTGGCATTGGCAGCGTACTCCTTGAGGTAGTTGGTCATCGGCTCTGCATTTGCAATACCGGCAAACGACACCACGGTGTAACGAAATAAATCGTTTAAGGTATCCAGCTTATCGGAAGGGTTTGAGGCCGAATACAATTCGCCATACTTTAAAAAGCTGTAATAAACGCGTTGATGAGCCAGGGGCTTAATGTCTTTTGTTACCTGACGCATTTCAACAGCGGAAATGTTTTCGGGTGTTTTACTTATCACAACAATATCTGCCCGGTTCATACCGGCAGGATTTTCGCGAAGTGTACCGTATGGAAGAAGACGATCGTTGAAGTAAAGTTTATTAAAGTCGGTAACAAGAATGCTGAGTCCGCATTTAATCTGACGATGCTGGAACACATCGTCTAAAAGCACCACCTGAGGCATTTCCGTTTGCAATGCCATTAATTGTTTCATTCCGTTTACTCGGCTGGCATCCACCGCCACCGTAACATTGTACTTGCTTTTAAAAATAAGTGGTTCGTCGCCAATATCGGCAGCCGTGCTGGTGTCGGAGGCTATAACAAAGCCTTTGGTTTTGCGCTTGTAACCGCGACTCAGGGTGGCAATGCGGTAATTTTCGTTTTGCAACAAACGTATCAGGTATTCAACCAATGGTGTTTTTCCTGCGCCACCTACCGAAAGGTTGCCTACGCCGATGGTATGTAACTCGAATTTTGTTTCCTTCAGAAAATTCCAGTCATATAGCTTGTTACGAATGGAAGTGATGAGGCCAAAAAGGACGGAGAAAGGCCACAGGAGTATTTTTAACCCGTTGTTCAAACAGGATAAATATATAGTAAATTTTCATTGATTAGGCTGCCCTCCCGGTTCAATAACAATAAGGGGCCACAAAGGCTTTCGGTTCGGCCATATTTGCCCCGCCCGACTCCTTGTAATAATATTCAAGCCGGTCGTTGAGTTCGCGCACCTGTGTTTTATATATTTTATAAAGATTGTGTTTTCTTATCTCTACAGGTATGGGGGCCCCGTTGGCGGCATAATC
>CALMNJ010000109.1 GCA_937868675.1 uncultured Bacteroidota bacterium
AGCTGTTTTTATTTTTAAAAGTTTATATTAAATTCACATTTTTAAAATTAAACTTATCATGAAAAAGCAATTACTATCTTTTGGTTACTTTTCTCTGGCCGCTCTTGTGCTTGGGCTTGCAGGTTGCAAGAAAGACAAGAAAACAGATGACAGCAGCAGTTCTAATAATTCATCCTCTGAAAAAAAATATGCGCTGGTTATTGACAACGGCGCACAGGCCGTAGATCAGGGCCAAACAATCACTTACAGCGCTCACCTGGTGAATACCTCCGGCGCTGTAGTGAGTGTAGGTAACGTTAGCTGGAGCAGCAGCATTGGCGGTATGACTGGTTCTACCTTCCTGCTTTCTGCCGACACATCCGGAGTCATTTCTGCATCTGTTGATTACGAAGGAGTAAAGTACACTGCCTCCGTTCCTATTGCAGTTAACCCCCTAAAGGAGACTCAATTGTTCGCCGTGGTTCCTTCGGCCATCATCTGGTCAACGAACTCTGGCCCGATTCAGCTTTCAACTGTGTACCTTGGAAGCGGAAGCACTGCCTACACGTTCAGTTCCGAAAATACCGGCATTGCGAGTGTTAACTCAACAGGACAGGTAACTTTCAACAGTACCGGCAATACCAGAATTAAAGTTCACGCCACTATTAATGGCCGCACCTCCGATGTTTACGTTCCGGTTATGGTTGTTGGACTTCCTGAAGTAACGCTGCCGGTAACCCGCGTTGTAGTAAATCCTCCGCTGGGTGAAATGTTCAGAGGCGAAACACTTCAGTTAAATGCAAAAGCTTATAACAGCAATGGCGACGATGTTTCAAACACGGTTACCTTCAGCTATTTAGTTATACCAAAAGCCGAAGACGATGAAGTTCCCGAACCAGCCATTACTGTTAACAGCACCGGACTTGTTTCGGCAAAAGTATTAGGTGGCGCCTATGTTAAAGTTACTGCCAATGGTGTTGTAGGTCAGGCCGAAATTGTGGTAAACCCGGATACGGTGATTATGGTATCGCCTTTTTACACGACCCTCGGAACGGATTATACACAACTTCCTCCTGTGCAGAAAACCAGCGAAAATTTTACTGCCACAACGTATGTTGTAAACCGCACGGCATATAAGAACCACAGCCCCAATTTCCTGACTACCATCAGCAATCCCTCAAACCTCCAGTGGGATGTTCCAACCACCGGTATCAGCGAAATTGACAATCTGTTTAATCTTGTAACGCTTTCAAACAAAACCAACAACAGTGTTACGGCAACGGCCATAAACGGGAAGATAGGCGCGACTTTCGTGGTAGCCCATGCCGGACAACTCGGCGGCGCTGCGGCTATTATGGTAAATCCTTAAATTTTAAATTTAATAATACTTAATGGGCCCCGTGTAACCAACACGGGGCTTTCTCGTTTATATTAACAGGTCCATCGTAATAAGTCGCTTTGCTATCCAATCAGCCTGCCACTTGTTTTAATTATTTTTAATGACTAAATTTAAATTTCTCATGCGTGCGTTTCGCCTCATTGTACTTCTGCTCTTCGGTATTTTAGCCTTTTCGGGCTTTAATGGCGGCGACAAGCCATTCACAAAAAAACGCTCTGAGCCGGCAAAGGTTGAATCCAACGAGGATCCTTCAACACCACTGTGCAGAAACGTAATCGGAATATTGAACCCCAAAACCAATGTAAGCGAGAACTACATTTTTGATCGTTCGCTATATGACTTCCGGGTTGATACGCTTTCTCAGGTTAAATTCTGGCGCCAAATCATGAATCTTCATCAGGATACAGCCATTATTTGTATTGCCGCCAATCGTGAGGCTGTCAGAAAAATAAGCCTGAAAGAATGGAACACATTTCATGACGCAGTGAAAAAAAATTACCGCGACAGCATTAAGTTTGCGCGCGGCCTTGATACCACTGAAAAAATTTACATCACTGCCGGAAAAAAATTCTTTTACGATTTCGACAGAACTTCACAAAACTTTCATAGCGGCATCAACTGTTTTATGGCAAATGGCGTTGACCCCTGGTACGCTCAGGCCATCCTGCTTATTGAAAGCCCTAATAAATTACAAAAATCCAATGCCGGCGCCTATGGCGCTTTTCAGCTTATGAAAGACGTGGCCCGCATGTACGGCCTTACGGTAAACCGCAAAGTGGATGAGCGCGCCAATTTTGAGCGTAGTGCCTTTGCTGCCAGCAGCCTCATTAAAAAAATCTGTATCCCAAAAACTCGCGAAATGCTTGATTCACTCGGTATCTGCAACGTGAACGAACAGGAGCTTTGGTTCCGCCTGCTGGTCATGCACGTGTACCATGCCGGTGCCTACAACGTTCAGAAAGCCCTGCTTTCGTTCAACCCGAAAGAAGGCAATATGGACCTTATTTATACCCTCTGGCGCACATCCACCGGACGCTTTAAAACCGCCTCACAAAACTACTCGCAACTTGTACTTGCGGCGATGCTCGAAATGAACGACCGGAGCCGGGCAGCCGAATTGCAAGGCATTGATCTATCTCTAAAATAAGCCGTTTGGGCTTGTTTATCACAAATACATTAATTTTGCGTTGATTATGATGCATCTTGCTCAACGACCCCGCCGCAACCGTAAAAGCGCTGCAATACGCAACCTGATACAGGAAAATTCGGTTTCAGTAAACAACCTTATTTTCCCATTGTTTTTAATTGAGGGCAGAAACAAAAAGATTGAAGTTGGTTCCATGCCCGGCATATACCGGTTCAGCCCCGATCTGCTTCTGAAAGAAATAGAATCGTGTCTGAAACTCGGCATCGCCACGTTTGACATTTTTCCCGCGCTAAGTGATAAACTGAAAGATAAAAAAGCGACTGAGTCTCTCAATAAAAAAGGACTTTACCTTTCCACCCTGCGCGAAATAAAAAAGAAACTCCCGGAGGCCGTTATTATGACCGATGTGGCCATGGACCCATACAGCAGCGATGGACACGATGGGCTGGTGCGAAACGGCGAAATCGTAAACGATGAAACCGTTGAGATACTTTCAAAAATGGCGGTGGCACAGGCAGAAGCAGGTGCCGATATTATCGGCCCAAGCGACATGATGGACGGGCGTGTTGGCGTGATAAGGGATGCCCTTGACGAAAATGGGTTTACCAACGTTTCAATTATGAGTTACACCGCCAAATATGCCAGTGCATTTTATGGCCCCTTCAGAGATGCGCTGGACAGCGCCCCAAAATTCGGTGATAAAAAAACGTATCAGATGAATCCCGCCAACAGCCGCGAGGCACTGATAGAGGCTGACCTCGACATGTTGGAAGGTGCTGATTTTTTAATGGTAAAGCCTGCGTTGAGTTATCTGGACGTCATAAAGAATCTTCACGATCACTTCGACCTACCCATTGCGGCGTATAATGTGAGTGGCGAATACTCGATGGTAAAAGCCGCTGCCGCGAAAGGCTGGATTGATGGCGACCGTGTGCGCGACGAAATTTTACTCAGCATTAAACGTGCCGGCGCTTCGGTTATCCTTACTTATTTCGCTAAAGAATTTGCAAAAAGCAAACACTAACATTATTGCTCGCTGCACGGCAACATATTTTTTTGTGCGGCTTTATGGGAAGCGGCAAAAGCACCATAGGCAAAGCGCTGGCTAAACTTCTTAAACGTCCGTTCGCTGATCTGGATCACGAAATTGAGGGCTTTTTTGGGAAACGTATATCAACCATTTTTGAAACGGAGGGCGAGACCGCTTTCCGTGAAAAAGAAAAACAGCGACTAGGGGTACTGCTTGATAAAAACGAACCTCATGTTATTGCGCTTGGTGGTGGCACGGT
>CALMNJ010000110.1 GCA_937868675.1 uncultured Bacteroidota bacterium
CAATACTCATTTCTTTAATTGCATTGCCCGTTTCCTTCACTTTTGCCGCAGTGTCTTGGGGCACAAAACCAATGCTTGAGGTATATACCATGTCGCGTTCGGCGAGCAGATAATATTTTTCGGCCAGTACGATGGATGGGTTTATCTGTAAATTACTGTCAAGGAAAATCCCAGACCGTATTCCTTTCTGAAGGCTATCGCTGCTATTGCTGTAAATAAAATAGACCGCACAAAACCTGAAATGGTTTAGATACGCATTCATGATATTTTTATTAATCACAAACGTTTCGGCCTTTTTCTTTTCGGCCAGCGTTTTGTTACCGTCCTGTTGCAGAGCCCTGATGGCTGCGCCATTGGTTTTTAACCTCACCACCAGAGCACCTTGTTTTAACCTGGCAATTTGCCATGCTGCCACTGCGTATGATTTTGTCCGGTAATCATCAAAGGAAGCTACATCGCGGTAATCCTTTACGGGTGGTTTGTAATCCTCGTCCTGACCAGAGACACAGCCGGCCACCGCCAATAAAAAAAACAGAATAAAATGTTTATTTAACAATGGCGCCATTCTGAAATCCGGCATCCACCGGCGAAACAAAACAAAGTTCTCCTTTTGTGTTTTCGGCCATCAAAATCATGCCCTGACTCTCAATACCTTTTATTTTACGTGGCGCAAGATTCGCCAACAGGCAAACCTGTTTTCCGATAATATCTTCGGGTTTGTAGTATGCAGCAATCCCGCTCACCACCGTGCGTTTGTCAAGCCCTGTATCCAGTTTCAGTTTCAGTAGTTTGTCGGTTTTTGGAACGACCTCGGCTTCGAGTATTGTGGCCACCCTTATATCCATCTTCATAAACTCATCAAAACTGGTTTCGGGCTTCTGTTCTTTGAGTGCAGAAGTGTTTGTGGTATTTTCCATTTTACTTTTCTGAAGTTTATCGAGTTGTGCCTGAATATCGCTGTCTTCCACCTTGGAAAACAGGAGTTCGTCTTTATTTATGGTATGGCCGGCCAGAATATTATTGGTTGCTTTGGCCCTTGGCCATTTAAGGGCCGGTGTATTTAGGAGTTCAAATAATTTATTTGCGGTAAAAGGCAAAAACGGCTCTGCAAGAATTGCCAGGTTGCACGATACCTGCAAAGCAACATTAATAATTGTTTTTACCCGGGCCTCATCGGTTTTAATCAGCTTCCAGGGCTCGTTGTCGGCCAGGTACTTATTGCCTCGCCGTGCTACATTTATCCATTCACCAATTGCTTCCCGAAAACGGAACTGCTCAATGGATTGTGCAATGCGTTCGGGTGCTGCTGAAAGTTCTTCCAGTAAAAGCAGATCCTCTTTTGTGTACGTGCTGGCCTCGGGCACAATGCCGTTGTAAAATTTGTGTGTGAGCACCAGTGTACGGTTTATAAAATTACCGAATATCGCAACCAGTTCATTATTGTTTCGTGCCTGGTAGTCCTTCCAGGTAAAATCATTATCCTTTGTTTCGGGGGCATTTGAGCAGAGCACATAACGCAACACATCCTGCTTTCCTTTAAATTCGAGCAAATACTCGTGAAGCCATACGGCCCAGTTGCGCGAGGTAGATATTTTGTCGCTTTCAAGGTTCAAAAACTCATTGGCAGGAACATTATCGGGCAGCACAAAGTCGCCATGCTCCATAAGCATGCTCGGAAAAATAATGCAATGAAACACAATGTTATCCTTGCCAATAAAATGAATCAATCGCGAATCCTGGCTCTTCCAGTAATTTTGCCAATCATCCGGTCTCAGTTCCTTAGTGGCCGAAATATACCCAATGGGCGCATCGAACCACACATACAGCACTTTTCCTTCGGCTCCCGGCACCGGCACGGGTACGCCCCAGTCGAGGTCGCGGGTCATGGCCCGGGGCTGCAATCCGTCGCCGCTGTCGAGCCAGCTCTTGCACTGCCCATAAACATTCGGCCGCCAATCGCTGTGCTGCTCGATGTACGCTTTTATTTTCGGCTGAAGTTTATCAAGTGGCAAAAACCAGTTTTTGGTTTGCTTTAGCGTAAGCTTACCTCCTGACAGTGTGGAACGGGGATCAACAAGATCGGTTGGGCTCAAAGAGCTTCCGCATTTCTCGCACTGGTCGCCATAGGCATTTGGATTGGCACATTTGGGGCAGGTGCCCACAATGTAACGGTCGGCCAGAAATTGTTTTGCTTCTTCGTCATAGTATTGATCGGTTACCTGTTCGGTAAAAACTTTTTTATCGTACAGCGTTCTAAAAAAGTCGGAAGCCGTTTGATGATGAACCGGTGAGGAGGTGCGGGAGTATATGTCGAACGAAATACCAAACTCCCTGAAGGAATCGCCCATCATTTTATGGTACTTGTCAACCACCGCCTGCGGCGTGCTGTTTTCTTTTTTCGCTTTAATTGTTATAGGTACGCCATGTTCGTCGCTGCCGCACACAAAAATCACGTCCTTATCTGCGCTGCGCAGGTAACGTACGTAAATATCGGCAGGAAGGTAACAGCCCGCCAGATGCCCGATATGAACGGGTCCGTTGGCATAAGGGAGTGCG
>CALMNJ010000111.1 GCA_937868675.1 uncultured Bacteroidota bacterium
AAAAAAACTACTTTTTAAAGAAGTTTACAAAGTTTGTTGCGCTCACTGGTATTTTAACAAGTGTTAGTGCAAATGGACAAACAACACAAACCTTTGCCTTTACGGGTACACAACAATCATTTACCGTACCAACATGTGTTTCAATAATTTCGGTGACTCTAAAAGGTGCCCAGGGCGGTACTAACGCCTACCAAAATACACTTGGTGGATTAGGTGGACAAGCAGTAGGCATCCTTACCGTTACACCTGGCGACGTGCTTAATATTTATGTTGGTGGTACCAATGGGTATAACGGTGGCGGTGCTGCCGGTGTTAACTCAGGTTGCGCAACAGCAAATGGTGGCATTGGAGGCGGCGCTTCAGACATCAGGCTCAACGGAACTGCGCTAGCCAACCGCGTTGTAGTAGCTGGTGGTGGCGGAGGTGGTGGTGGCGAAAGGGTTGCCAGTTGTGGACGCGGTGCCGGCGGCGGCGGCGGCGGCGGATATTATGGCGGCGGCGGCGGTGCTGGTTGGCTCGGCTCAACCGCGGGAGGAACGGTGGCAAGCGGTGGATCGCAAACTGCAGGAGGAACCGGTGGCACATCCACCTACGCAACCGTTAATAACGGATTTGCAGGTGCGCTCGGTGTGGGCGGTGCCGGTGGTGGAGAAATATCCAGTAGTCAGGCGGGCACGGACAACCCCTTTCCGGGCGGTCCTGGCGGAGGTCTTATTGGCGGATCGGGCCTTAGTATTGCAGCCGGAAGCGGATCCTTCTCAGGACAAAGCGGTGCGGGCGGTTCGAGCTACACAGGAACACTTCTGAGCGCATCTACCACATCAAACGTAAATTCAGGAAGCGGAGTTGTTGTGATCTCTTACAATCCGGGAATGATTGTTAACCTAACTACAACAAGCACGCTTATTTGCAACGGATCAACCGTTAACCTCAGCTACCCGGGCGCCTTAACTTATACCTGGAGCAATAACTCCAACGCGAGCAACATTACGGTTTCACCAAGCACCAATACTACCTACTCTGTAACAGGAACCCAGTCCGGTTGTACGTATACCGGCGTTGCTACTATTTCTGTAAGCCCTGGTTTACCAACACTTACCCTTACAAATAGTTCACCTACTGTTTGCCTTGGTCAATCCGTTACACTCACAGCATCGGGGGCGGTTACCTATACGTGGACCTCCGGTGTAATTAACGGGGTAGGCTTTACGCCCAGCGCAACAACCGTTTACACCGTTACCGGCACCAACGGATGCGGTAACACCACCGGCACAACTACGGTTGGTGTTGGACCTCTTCCTGTAAGCATGAGCATTACTCCTACAACGGTGTGCGCCGGTCAAACGGCCACTATCAGTTTATCTTCTTCTGCTACTTCTTATACGCTTCTTCCAAACAATTCAGTATTCACTCAAACCAGTTACATAGTAGGCCCATCAAGTAATGTTACCTACAGTATTATTGGAACAAACAATATTTGTTTTGGTGGCGCCACAGCCAGCATCAATGTACTTCCTATCCCTACTGTAAATCTTGTTAGCACGGCCACCTCGGTATGCGAAGGATATACGGTTGGCATGACTGCCAGTGGTGGCGTTACGTACACCTGGACGCCCGGTAACACCAACGGTACCACGGCAGTGTTCACCTGTACAAGCGCCGGTGTTTATTCGGTTGGGGCCACTAATTCGGTTGGCTGCTCTTCAGGTACCTCAACGTTTGTGGTTACCGTGGCCAGCCCTACAATAATTGCAACACCAAGCAGCACACTTATTTGTAATGGTGATGCCGCTACGCTTACTGCCAATGGTGCCAATACATATACCTGGAACACCGGGCCTACCAGCACCGTAATTGTTGACAATCCTGTAACTACCACCGTTTACACTGTAACAGGCGCTAACGCTTCAGGTTGCACAAGTCAAAGCACCGTGATGGTAAATGTTTACACACCCAGCGTTACCATTACCGGACCTACTGTGGTTTGTTATGGCGACCCTGTTACGCTGAACGCTTTGGGTGCCGACAGCTATACCTGGAACGGAACATTCCCGCTTCAGGGCATTACCTTAACCCCATCGGTAACCAGCATTTACACAGTAGCTACCGAAACATTCACCGACGCTATTACCTGCAGCGCCAACACTACCATTCAGGTGGTTGTTAATCCTACACCAACGCTCACGGCTGCAGCAAGCAGAACATCTATGTGCAAAAACGAAACCAACAGCCTTACTGTAAGCGGCGCAAGCACTTATAGCTGGAGTACCGGTTCAACCAGTACGCTGGTTGCCATTTCGCCAAGCCTCATCACAACCTTTATTTACAATGTGGTGGGTACCTCCAGTGCAGGCTGCACAAGCACCGCCGTGGTTCAGGTAAAAGTAAACGGATGTGTTGGAATTGCTGAGAATTCAATTGAAGGTACAATCAGCATCTATCCAAATCCAAGCAATGGTGAGTTTTCGATTAAAGGAAACGAAGCATCAAGCCTGATGTTATACAATCAACTGGGCCAATTGATTAAAACTGCCGAACTTACCAGTGAAAACAATTATTCGGTAAAAATCAGTGGTCTTAGCAGAGGTTACTATCTCCTCTCCGGATCAAATATCCGTACCGCCAAGATTATTATCGAATAAACACATTTCCTTTCTTTTTGAGGGCTGCCAAAAAACCACTGGCAGCCCTTTTTTTGTGGTATTCCGGCACTTAAATTACTCAGTGATTAAACGAGGTTTATATATATTTGTGTAAGCACAACTCAAACCATGAAGCCTTTATACGAAGTCATCAACCAGATATCTCAACTCGAAAGCAAACTCAAAAGTCACGAAGAATACAACCGCTATTTTATGAAGTGCCGGCAATCATTCGAAGAAATGGGAATAAGTTATTACTGGCCTGCCAATGAAAAATATGCCGAAACACGCACGGATGTGGAGGCCCACATCACCGGTAATCAAACAAAAAACCTCGCCATCACTCAGGTGATAAAACCTGTTATTTTACAGGACAAAACGATTGTTCAGCGCGGCGTGGTAATTGTTGAAGGAAAGGACTAATGGTATGAAGACGATAAATTATGGTATTGATTTAGGTACCACCAATTCGCTGGTCACCAAATACGATTCAGGGAAAGTTCAGGTTTTTAAAAACCCCATTGGATTCAGGGAAACACTTCCCAGTTGTATTGCATTCAGGGGCGAACGCATATTGATTGGCGATAAAGCGCGCGAATGGCTGCTAAAAGACCCTTTGAATGTTTTTGCAGGATTTAAGCGAAAAATGGGCACGTCCGATAAATATTTCTGTCCGGCAAAAAATAATTTTTACTCCCCGATTCAACTTTCGTCGTTGATATTAAGCGAACTCTGCAACTTTGTTCAGGGACAGGATAAACCCGAACATGTTGTAATTACAATACCGGCAAGTTTTGACACGGTGCAAAGTAATGCCACAAAAAAAGCGGGCTATGAAGCCGGCTTTAAAGAAGTGGTGTTGCTTCAGGAACCCATTGCTGCCTCTCTTGCCTTTTTTAATAAAGCCGGCGAAAACAAAACACTGAGCGGAAAATGGCTGGTTTACGATCTTGGAGGCGGCACGTTTGACGTGGCTCTGATCGGAATTGACGGCGCCGAAATGCGCGTAATAGATCACCAGGGAGATAACTATTTAGGCGGTCTGGACTTTGACCACAGTCTGGTGATAGACATTGTGCTACCAAAACTCATCGCCAAAACGGGAGTAACCGAACTTGCTGTCGAACTCAATAAACGCGAAGGTAAGTTTGAAAAACTATACTACATATTATTACTGAAATCGGAAGAGGCTAAAAAAGAACTTTGCAACAGCAATCAGGTTGAATTGGAATTTAGTTTTGACTTTGGCAACGGCGAAGAAGAATATTACATTGAAATTACCCGCGAGGAACTTAACCGCAGTATTGAACCCCGCGTAGCCAGCACCATTGAAATGCTTCAGCGTGTGATGGAGCGCAACGCACTCGATGCATCTCAGGTGCAGGAAGTAATCATGATTGGCGGCAGCACTTACATCCCTTATGTACGGGAGCGTGTGCAAAACGCCACAGGCATTCATGTGAATTGTGATGCCGATCCAACCACCGCGGTGGCTGTTGGCGCGGCCTATTACGCAGGCAGTAAAGCCACCAGCGTGCAGCAACCCGAACACCAGGCCGGGGCCGAAATCAACGCCGGCGGGGTTAATGCCATTCAAATTAAATTATCGTACAACAAATCCACACGCGATATCGAAGAATACATAACCGGTAGCGTGGATAATTTCAGAGACCGTTATTCTTTTCGCATCACGCGAAGCGATGGTGGCTTTGATACAGGCATAAAACCTCTTGCCGCGAGGTTTGGAGATTTTGTAAGTCTGCGTAGTGGCGAAGTCAATCAGTTCAGCATCCGCATACTTGATGAAAATATGAACGATGCCATTACCCCGCTTAAAGTGGAGATCACACAGGGCTTATTCAATCTGTTTGGTCAGCCCCTGCCCGAAGACATTTCTATTGAAGTGGACGACCTAGAAAACAACTCCACCAAGTGCCAGCTCATTTTTGAACGCAACAGTATTTTGCCACTCTCCAAAACAATTTACAGGGAAGTAAGCCGCACGATAAAGAAAAGTTCGGATGAGAAACTGATCATCCATTTGCTGGAAGGCAACAGCAAAGCCCATCCAAGCACTAACCAGGCCATTGGAGTTATTGAAATTGACGCCTCGCAACTTCAGGGCGATCTGGTTCGGGGCAGCGACGTGGAAATAAAAATTGAAATGAGCGAAAGCCGCGACGTAATCGTTAAAGCCAGTCTCCTTTTGTTTAACCAGGTGTTCAGCAATGTATTCAGCCCAACCGAAAAATACATCAGCCTCGACAAACTGCGCGACGAGATAAAAGAAATCAGGACCATGCTGAAAGAAGAATTAAAAAAGGTACTTAGCAACGAGGATTTTGAAAAGGCCGATGATCTTCAAAAGCTGGACGACAAAATGCGTGCACTGTGGGAGGAGTCT
>CALMNJ010000112.1 GCA_937868675.1 uncultured Bacteroidota bacterium
CCATTATCGAAGGGTTAACAGAATTCCTGCCTGTTTCATCAACCGGCCATATGATACTGGCAGACTCCCTTATGAAAATAAAGGATGAAAATTTTGCCAAAACGTTTGAAATTGTCATTCAGCTTGGGGCTATAATGGCGGTGTTGCTTTTGTATATCAAACGTTTTTTTGTAAGCATCAATATCTATATAAAGTTAGCCATAGCGTTTCTGCCAACTGGCATTATTGGTCTCCTGGCTTATAAAACAATAAAACATTATCTGTTTAATCCATTCACGGTGAGTTTTGCATTGATTATTGGAGGGATCGTGCTGATTTTATTGGATAAATGGAGCTCACGCGGAGAAAGTAAATACGAAAATCCCGAAGAAATAAGTTTTAGCGGGGCATTCAAAATAGGATTGTTTCAGTGTCTATCCATGATACCAGGCGTGTCACGGGCGGCCGCCACCATTTTTGGAGGCATATTTGCTGGCTTCAACAGAAGCCAGTCGGCCGAGTTTTCTTTTTTGCTCGCTATTCCAACCATGTTTGCAGCCTCAGGACTCGATCTTATTGAAGAGCGGGGCAATATCAGCTCAGACAACATTAAAGTACTTTTGTTTGGCGGGCTTATTGCTTTTCTGGTGGCAATTGCAGCGGTAAAAGCCTTCATACGTTTTCTGAATAAGTTTGGCTTTAAGTATTTTGGATATTACAGAATAGCGCTTGGGGCATTATTTCTTACCTATGCCCTGGTATCAGGCCTTCAAATGACAGCCTGAGAGAACTATATAAACAAACATTTCGCTGTTAATTAAACCCATACGCTACATTAACAATAAACGGCGCAATCCAATATCTTCGCTGGCACTTTAAATTGTGAGCGACACACTAACACGTAAACGAATCTGGACCTCCGGAGTAACGGTTGTAATTAGTCTTGCACTGGTGCTTTTTATGCTGGGAGCACTGGGGCTCATGGTTATTAATGCAAACAAACTCTCCACTCATTTTAAGGAAAATGTGGGGCTTCAGGTTTATCTGAAAGACACGGCCACTTCGGCACAAACAGACGGCCTTATACAGGAGCTTAACAACGCGCGCTATACCAAAAGCGTGAACTTTATAAACAAGGAGCAGGCGGCAGAAAAACTTCGCAACGATTTGGGCGAGGATTTTGTGTCTTTCCTCGGCAGTAACCCACTACTTAACTCGATAGAAATAAGGCTTAATGCCGACTACGCTCAAACCGACACCCTTTTGATGATTGAAAAATTCCTGATACAAAAGTCATTTGTAAAGGAGGTTGTGTACCAGAAGGCCATGATCGAAAAACTGAACAAAAACATTAAAGCAGTTGCCTTTTTTATTCTGATTTTTACAAGTGCTCTTTTACTGGTAGCGATTATTCTAATAAATAACACCATTCGTTTATCCATTTACTCTCAACGCTTCCTTATACGCACCATGTATCTTGTGGGGGCCACCCGTTTATTTATTAGTAAACCGTTTATTTTCAGAGGCTTCAGACAAGGAGTAATAGCAGGTATTATCGCTGGGCTTTTACTTGCCGGCTTTTTAATTTTGAGTACAAGGTTCATCCCCGATCTGTTGCAGCTACAGGATGAGAATGTGCTGGTGATACTTTTTAGTGGCATCGTTCTGTTGGGTATAATCATATCCTCATTTAGCGCTCTGTTGGCTGTGCTGCGGTATTTACGCCTTAAAACAAGCGATCTTTATTTTTAAACAATCTTTAAGCCCTCACTTCAAAGCCGATGCAGGTGAGTTTAAAAGCCTGCATAACAGGATGGAATCGGTATAGAGCCTGCTAAGAGCCCAAAAAACGGGATATTCAGCAAACCAACTGATTTCTTTTTTGTACAAGGTGTTGCACTGAGCGAGCAAACTTGGCTTTCAGCTTATTTTGGCTATATTTGTATAGCACGCCGTGTATATGAGGCTGTTAGCTTTAGTGAGCTGTTGTACCATGAAGAATATTAAACCCCTGGCATATTTTCTCTTGTTGGTTTTGTTTATACAAAACCTTGCCGTGGCTCAGGTTACAAACACATCGTGTGGTAATGCAGCTCCTTTTTGTACCGGACAAACCATGAATTTCCCTGCTCAAACCGGTGTCCAAAGCGGTGGGCAGCCGGGTCCCAGTTACGGCTGCCTGGGCTCTCAACCCAACCCAACATGGTTTTACATGCAGATGCTTACGTCTGGCCCGATGGTAATCACCATGTCCTCAAATAACGATATTGATTTTATTTGCTGGGGCCCATTTTCAGCGCTGGCCGGAGCCTGTAATAGTCTTACAAGCGGCCAGATACAATCCTGTAGTTATTCGGCATCCAATACCGAAACCTGCACAATCGCCAATGCAATTGCCGGGCAGTTTTATATTTTATTGATCACTAATTTCAGCAATCAGGTACAAAACATTACTTTTCAGCAAGCGAATGCAAATGCTCCGAATGCTGGAACCACAAACTGTGGACTGGTTTGCATGGTTACTGCAACAAATTCAGGAGTAATTTGTGCTGGCCAGAGCAATACCATCACATGTGTAACCAGCACGGCTGTTACTTCGTATTCATGGTTTGGTCCTAACGGGTATGTTTCCTCTAGCCCTCAGAACTTTCTTTTCAATCTTAATTCAACAACAACCTATACTGTTTTGGCTGCAGCTACTACCACAGTTGGCTCAAGCCCGGTTACCAATACCTGCCAGGCAGTTACAACAATTTCGGTAGTTCCATATCCTAATTTTATAATAACACCAACAAATCCAAGTATTTGCCAGGGCGGTTCAACTAATGTGGCGGTTTCTTTTGCGGCAGGAACCGGAACCATACCTTATACCTATTATTGGTCATCCGCATACCCATCCATTTCCAATATTCTGGGACAAAATACGGGCATTACCCCACCTTTACAGCCCCCATCGGTAACCCTTACAACGTTAGTTTACAGCGTTACCGTATCACCGCAGGCATTAAGTTGTCCGGTAACAAAAACGGTTGGTATTACCATCAACAACCCGCTTACACCCTCGCTTACCATGCCTGCACCCCAGTGTAATACAAACGCGGCGGTAAGTTTAACAGCTACGCCCGGCGGAGGTACCTGGACAGCCAACAGTGCCGTTTCTGCCGGTGGACTAATGAACCCAGGCTTGGCTGCTATAGGAACCAACACGGTAATGTACACGGTCTCTGTTGGAACCTGTCAGGTAAGTAATAAAGATACCTTCTATGTGGCAAAGTTTAACACTGCAGCACTCACCAGCAGTTTACCACTCAAGTGTTCTCAGGATGGCCCGGTTAATTTGATGAATATTGTTCAAAATACACTTACTGGACAGTGGAGCGGTGGCCCGTATGTTGTTGGAAACGCGTTTGTACCGACAAATTTGGCAACGGGCTCATACACGATGGCTTATAACACCGTATCTACACCAACTCTGCTTATTACCTCAACAACACTTACTTCTCTGGCAGGGGTTTGTCCGGACAATACCGTTTTAACAGTACAGGTCTTTAATCCCCCTACACCAACCATTGTCCCCATTAATCCACTGTGTAACATAGCCGGACCGGTCACGTTAACCGTTACACCATCGGGCGGGCAATGGAGTCAGAATCCGGGCGTTTCAATTAATGGAATTCAAACACCAAGCCTTTGCGCCATCGGAAACAGTACGGTGCTTTACACCCAGGGTATCGGAACCTGCGTTGCCAGTTCAACAGCAGCGCTGCATGTGTCGAAATATAATACGGCGGCTTTAAGCGGAAGTATTGCAAATCTTTGCGTAACAAGCCCAACCGTTAATCTAATGAACATTGTACAAAATACCTTAACTGGTGTGTGGACCGGTGTTAATGTTTATCCCTATGGTTCAGGAGGGTACTATTTCAACCCTAACGGTTTGCCGACTGCCGCATACAGTTTGAAGTACTCTACGGTATCAACACCCAGTCCTCAGCTTTGTCCTGACAGCACAAAAATTGCTGTTTCTGTTTTGAATCCCCCAGTGCCTAATATTGCACTTGCAGGCCCTTTCTGTTCAGCTGATCCAAAAACTCAACTTACCGTAACTCCGGTCAATTCCGGGACATGGACCACGTATTCTTACATGAACAACCAGGGAATATTTACCCCCTCGCTGGCTGCGATTGGTGCAAATCTCGTACAATATGTTACCGGAACCAGCACCTGCTCGGCACAGCAAAGTAAATTTATTAACGTGGAGGCTTATGTTCCTGCCACCATTTTAAGGGGCCTGCCTGATCAGTGTAATACGGGCCAGGTGGTTAATTTGCAGCCTCTCACAAATAGTGGAAACGGAACTTGGAGTGGTAATGGCGTTCAGGGGTCTTTTTTTAATCCTGGAAATGCAGGAGCTGGCGCACATGTTTTAACTTACAGCACTTCCAGTATCCCGAGTGGATTGTGTCCGGATCACTCAACATTATCAGTTAAGGTTTTTTCTTTGGCAACCCCAATATTGAATTTGGTCGGACCTTTCTGCAATAATTCTGAAGCAGTTAACCTTCAGGTGATACCTGTTGGAGGTGTGTTTTCAGGGTTTAATAATGCCGCCGTGAGTTCGCAAGGCCAATTTAATCCTGCGCTTGCAATTATTGGAGGCAACATTGTAAGTTACAGTATCTCTTCAGGCCCCTGTATTGCATATGCACAAGCCACAGTGCAGGTTGATAAATTTGTATCCGCCACTCTTGGCAACGCAAAACCGGTTTCTTTCTGCAGTGGGGATAAACCATTGAACATGTTGTCATATGCACTCAATCAAACCGGAAACTGGAGTGGATTTGGTGTCAGCAACAATATGTTTAACCCGTCACAGGTAACGCTTAACGCACCACTAACCTTAACCTATACAACCCATTCACTTAATCAATGGGCTGTGTGTCCGGATATGAGCACTATTTCCGTGATTGTGAATGAAACGCCAACTGTCCAGCTCACGAGTACACTGGAGAAGGATTGTGCACCGGCAGAAATTTTATTGACAATGAAACCAATCGGGGTTTCGGTTCCCGGTTTTGCAGACTGGTACATCAGTGATGGGACTGATTATTTGAAAGGATTGAATGTTAGCCATGTATTTAAGTCGGCGGGTTCTTACTCGGTAGTTGCTAATTTTATTTCGGATAAAGGATGTTCTACTCAGGCTGAACTCGAAAAGCCCATAAAAATCAAGGAAAGCCCGATCACGGATTTTATTTTCAGCCCCGAAGAAATAACTATAAATGAGCCGTTGGTTGAATTGATAAACCAGAGTAAAATTCTGGGAAACAATACTTACACATGGACGGTTCAAGGTCTTTCTACAAAGTATGAGGTAAACAGCAGGATGCAGTTTCCAACTGTGGGCACCTATGTTGTGAGCCTTAAATCAAAATCTTTTGAGGGCTGCGTTAGCGAAAAAGTAAAAACAATAGAAGTAAAAAACGACTTTAATGCATTTATACCATCTTCTTTTACGCCGAACTCGGATGGACTGAACGATGTTTTCTTCCCTGTTTTTTCACCTTATGGATTGGATTTCAATACGTTTGAAATGACCATTTTTGATCGCTGGGGAGAGGTGCTTTACCAGTCCAAGGACGCTACCAGGGGATGGGATGGAAGCAAGTTCAATAAAGGCGATATTATTTGTAAACCAGACAGTTATGTTTACATCATTAAATTTAAAGACCTTGACGGAAGGCTGTATCAACGGACAGGGCATGTAATTTTGCTGGCCAACTAAAGCTTTTGTGGTTTCGTATTTCAATCGTTTTACCTCAAAAATGAGTGAGTAAGCCCCAAAAATGAGTAAAAATCTTTGA
>CALMNJ010000113.1 GCA_937868675.1 uncultured Bacteroidota bacterium
GGTGCACAGGCGGCAAAAGTTCTGGTACAAATTGAAGTAGCTTCGCTTAAAGCATCCGGCGAAGAAATTACGCCCCAAAAAGAAGAGGAGCTCTTTAACAAAATAAAAACACGATACGACAATCAGGCTACGCCCTATTACGCGGCTTCACGCCTCTGGATTGACGCTATCATTGATCCGCTCGAAACCCGGAAAGTAATTAGTATGGGTATCGAGATGGCCGATCACGCGCCCATTACCAAGACTTATAATGTAGGCGTGTTACAAACCTGACAGGTAAGCGTTATAAGTTTACAATGTATAAAGCATCGTTACTTATACTGTTTTTAGTCATTTGTCACGTTCAGTTTGCGCACGCTCAAACGCAAGAAATGCCCGTGTATGAGGGTGTAAAAAACATTCTGGCGGGCAATCCTGATAAGTCGGTATCCGAATTCTCAAAAGCCATCGGAAAAGACAGCCTCAACTGGGAAAATTATTATTTCAGAGGCATTGCCCGTGCCCACCTGCACGACACGGTAAATTGCATCAACGACTTTTTCAAAGCGTTTATCCTAAAGAAAAAACAACCGAAACCACAAACCGATACAATTATCAATATCTGGCTTTCCCTTAAACCAACACCCAGCCACGAAATATGTTCTCCATCGCTTTCGAATAAATCGTACGCTTTTTTTGAAATATGGCTTGGATTCTGGATACTATTAAACGAAACTAACCAGGAGGGAGCCTGCGAGAGCTTTAAACACGCGAGGGACAAAGGGATTCAACAAATTGAACCTTATTTTTTAAAGCTCTGCAAATAAGATCAATCGTGATTTTTGCCGCGTTTGGGTTTAGATGCAGTCAAATACGAACTACCCGCCATTGGTAATGGCAAATACCGAAACGAGCACATCCTTATCAGCTTGTACAAACTTCATGTTTCTTCTTTCGTAAACTCTTTCAACAGTTTCAAAAAACTTAAATGGTTTGTGCGTAATAAATCCATCGCTACCACCCCAGCTAAAACTTGGGATATGCGTTTCGGGGAATCCTCCTCCATAAATATTACAGGCAATTCCCACTACGGTACCTGTATTAAACATCGTGTTGATACCTGATTTTGAATGATCGCCCATGATAAGGCCACAAAACTGCAGTCCTGTATCAATAGTTTTTTGATGAAGGTAATTATAGAGCTTTACGCTGGCGTAATTGTTTTTAAGGTTACTGCTGTTTGTATCAGCTCCAAGGTTACACCATTCGCCTATAACAGAATTGCCGAGGAAACCATCGTGGGTTTTATTGCTGTAGCCGGTAATTACACTATTGCTGACCTCCCCTCCCACTTTACTGTATGGTCCAACCGTGGTAGCTCCATAAATTTTAGCGCCCATTTTTATAACGCTGTGCTCGCCCAGGGCAAAAGGCCCGCGAATCATGCTTCCCTCCATAATCTCGGAGTCGGCACCAAGATACACAGGTCCTGTTGTGGCATTAATGAAGCAGGCCTCGGCTTTGGCTCCTGCCTCAAGAAAAATATTTTTCCGGTCGCCGATAACGGTTACCGTACTGCTCAGTTCGGCACTTTTGCGACCCTTTGTTAATAGCTCAAAATCGGCATTTATTGCATCAGCGTTTTTCTGAAAGAGGTCCCAAACGTTTTTGATGCACAACACGGGGCCTTCGTAGTTTATTTTATGAAGCGGAAAGGCAGCTTTAAGTGTGTTTATGCTTCCGCGCAAAGCAATAATTATTCCCGCTGCGGTAATAGCCTCACCGGCTTTCAGTGTTTTTATCTGCTCAGCCAGGCCTTGTGTTGGGCAAAGACATGAATTAATAAGAATGGCTTCTGTTTCAGGATCAGGATTGACGTATTTTGTTGCGAGGTATTCGGCAGTGTAATACTGACATTTGGTTCCCAGATACGCGTCCCACTTTTCGCGAATGGTCATTATTCCTACCCTGAGCTCCGACACCGGGCGGGTAAACGTAAGAGGCAGCAGGCTTTTCCAGGTGCTCTCTTCATCAAAAAGTACGTAAAGCATGTTTACTTTGCTGAAGGCTTCACAATTTTAAATTCGGTGCGGCGGTTTATTTTATGTTCCTCGTCGCTGCAGGTTACACCATCTTTACAATGGTTGAGCAAACGGGTTTCTCCATAACCGCGGGCCTTTAATCGTTTTCTGGCTATACCGTGCGTCACCAGATAATCTACAGCCGTTTGTGCGCGACGGTTAGATAACCCCAGGTTAAAACCTGAACTTGATTGCGAATCGGTATGCGAACTAATTTCCATGATAAGTTTCGGATTCTCGGTAAGTAATTCAACCGCTTTGTTGAGCACACGCTCGCCATCGGATGTTATATTGTATTTACCGTAGGCATAATAAATATTCTCTACAATAGTTATTTCCATTTCAGGCTCTTCCTCAACTGGCGGAACCACTGTTTTCACAATAGTA
>CALMNJ010000114.1 GCA_937868675.1 uncultured Bacteroidota bacterium
AGACCAATTTTTACCAGAAGATTTGTTTCTGTTCCTTTCCGAAAGTAAGTTTTTTTTGAAATCACTTACTGCCCGGCGCAGCCTGCGTTGTATCGGTTTCTTTGTTTGAATTTAGACCTGAAGATTCATCTTCTTCAACCTGGCTGATTGGATAAACTTTGGTATCAGTAGCAGTTTCATCGTCATTAATAGAAGTAAGAAGCCACCAGGTGTAACTCCGGTATTTATGATAAACAAGCAGTAAAAGGGTGGCGAGCCAAAAACCGCTGAAGGCAGATAACAAAGCCTTTCCTACCACAACCGGTGAATAAAACTCAAGTGCTTTTTGCGGTAGCGCATATTTTACGATGGTGCCGGCAGCCAAATTGTTTTTTTGAGCATTATTGAGTGAAACCAGGTGCGATCGGCGCATGGTAAGCCATTCACGTGACAGGTGTTCGTAGTTGAGGGCCGTGCTCATGAGTGTTTGCCTGGCGTTCATGATTTTTTCGGAATTGAGATTTCCTTTGTTTAAACCTGAATTGAATACATTAATTAGATGGTTCAGACTGTCGCGCTCGGCGGTTACGTCTTTGAAAAATGCGTTGGAGAGCGCTTCGAAATCATTGGCCAGTTTTTTTCTCTGGCGTAACACCAGTTCCTCGTTAAGGGTATTCACTCTGGCAACAATTTCGTTGGTCAAATCGGCAGCCATAAATCTATCGTAATCCCTTACAGAAATTTTGACAGCTCCAAAAAAGGTGGAACTAACAGCAATATTCTCTGCAATGGTATTAAAACACTCAGCATCCGCATCAGAGCCTTTTGCCTTAATGTCATAATGCTTTGCCAGGTCGAATTTTTTAATGAGATGATTGATGAGGTCGCTTGAATAAACAAAGTTAATGATCTTGAAGCCCTCCCGGCCATCCTGTAGTTGAAGGTTATCCTCCTTTTTATCAGGCGATGCATTATATATTATGGCATTTGATTCGTACTGTACAGGAAAAGAAATGAAAACACAGAAATAGATAAAAAGCGAAATAGCAGAAGCAATGAGGATCATGTGTTTTTTTTTGTTTAAAAAAACCAGGCTCTGTTGGAAACTGGGTTTGTTAACGAAAACTTGTTGCTTCATTAAATCTGGGCTCTAAGGTTATGACCAAAGTACATGTAAAAAATTATATTTGCAATTAAGCCAAATTACAAAACAGCATCTTGTTTTCTTTTTTAAAAAATAATAAGCCCTCCTTTGCTTTTATTGTTAATTGTATTGGGCTTTTCATATTGGCTCCGTTTGTATATTCTGAAGATACAGTTGATCCTGAACTCACGCCAAGAAGTTTATTGTTTGGAACACTTTTAGTATTAACGGTGGCGTATCAACTGATATTTGAATATAAAAAGGGTGTTGTTCCGCAAACAGAAAACGTAGTTGTTAGTCGTAAGTACATGCTACTGATTGCAGCCAATCTTATGGTTCTGATAATCTCTGCGTTTCGAGCCTGCGATATGGGAGAGGCGCTCGACGACTTCCTCAGAAATGCCCTGCCGTTTATGCTCGCCCTGGGCTTTTTAATACCCTCCATTGATCCCTTCCATGCGATTAAAATGCTGGTTACAGGTCTTGCAGTTTCGGTACTCATTTATATTGCTTTTGGCCTGCATCAGGTTGTTAGCCTTGCAAACGAAAGCAGGGCCATAGGCACCGAGTTTAATGCAGGTTATTATGTGAGTTCAACGCTGGCGAATAAAAATGCTTTTACCGAAGTACTTCTGCTTTCATTACCATTTCTTCTGGCTGCCTGTTTTACTTCCCGCGGACTCATGGTGCATTTTTTCCTTTTGGCGGCAGCGTGCGCAGTGTTAACATTGGCATTTGTTATTACCCTTTATGTTTGGCTGGCAGCAGCAATAGCAGGGATCGTCTTTTTTGTAATGGTTGTTATTAAGTACAATGATTTCAGACCTGAAAAAAGTCTGAATGCAACTTACGCCATCACCATTCTTGCGTTAATAATTGGTTTGACAGGTTTTATTGTGTCTGCCAAAAACGCATCAATTAAAACCAAATGGGAACTGGTGAACAAATATATGGGTGAAGAAAGCGGTATAAGCAGCGTGAAAGGGGATAACAACAACATTCATGAACGTATTGCTCTTTCAAAGTTAACGTGTAAAATGATAGCTGAAAAACCAATAGAGGGTTGGGGACTGTCAAACTGGAAGGTATTTGCACCTGCCCACGGACAGGTAACGTTTTCACCGTTTATCCGGCTTCAAAATCCACACAACGATTATCTTTTGGTTTGGTCAGAGGCAGGGGTATTGTCCTTGTTATTATATACTCTCATTTTGTGGGTACCCATCAGGCAATCCTATAAATTGTTGAGTAAGGGACGACGCGAAACAAAAATCATGGCGCTTGCGGCCTTAATCTCACTGATTGTATTTTCCATTTTATCTTTTTTCGGCTCGCCCCGGGAGAGGCCGGTAACGCAATTAATGTTGGGATTAATCTTAGCAATAGTAACCTTTTTAACACGGTACGAGGCTCCGGAGACTTTTCAAAAACAGTCCGGTTATTATAAACCATCACTTTATATTTTAGGCTTACTAAGCGTGCTTACGTGTTTTTTGGCTGCCATAAGGTTAAAAGCAGAAGTGGGCCTACAGCAGGCGTTTAAAGACAAAGAGCAGATGCAGTGGAGGCAAGTGGTATCCGATTTAAAACAAAGCGAAACTCGCTGGTTTGCCCGCGATTACATGGGTACTCCAATTGACTGGTACCAAGCCCAGGCGTTTCTTCAGTTAGGGGATACAATCAATGCGATGAGTCATTATAAGAAAGCATTATTGAAAAACCCCTATCATATGCAGGCATTGAACGATTTAGGCGCGTGTTACGCAGCAAAGTCTAATTACCGGGAGGCCGTTCCACTACTGATTAAAGCTCATGAATTGTTTCCGGCGGCTGTAACTAAAAATCTGGCGGCTACTTACTTTAACCAGAACCTGTACGACAGCGCTTATCATGTTATTTACAGAGATGGTTTAGACAATGCCGTTTATTTAAAGGCTATTTCAAAAAAGTGGCTTCAGAAAAACTTAGGAGACCGCTTCGACACCCTGAAATTTGAGAAGGTAACAAGCTCCGATAGCCTGTTGTATTATTTCGAATTGTCGCGTTCAGGAAAATCCGATCTGATTGATTTTTTCAAAACAGACAAAAGGTAAAATTCTATCCGTCGAAAAAAAAGTTATATTTGATGCTAAAATAACCTTACATGAAAAAAATCTACCTTGTATTGCCCATGTTGTTTACTGTAAATAGCATGCTCAAAGCCCAATCTCTCGGAGTAACGGTTACAGATCCGGCAGCTTCATACCAAACTGTGACCACATTCATTAATGAAACAGGACTCGATCGCGCAATAAAAATTTATCCTGTGCCCGCTACGCGTGAATTGAATGTGAAAATTACGGATGGATATAGTTTTGACGGAGCTGAATTAACCATTACCGACATTACCGGAAAGATTGTTTTGAAAGAAAACAATATTAAGTTTAACAACTCCGCACTTAGTGTCAACGTGCAGGGCCTTAGCAACGGGGTTTACACGTTATACCTCCGTAACAACAGCAATAAGGTAACCGCTTACAAAAAATTTGCAATTTCGGAAAAGTAGCCCTTATTTTTCCGAACTATATTTCAAACAAAAAAACAGAAAATCTATGTGGTTAATCGATTCTTCTA
>CALMNJ010000115.1 GCA_937868675.1 uncultured Bacteroidota bacterium
TTTCACTGTTAATTTCTTCAAAATTAAGTGCCCAGGCATTTAATTTTACAATTACCCCAAATCTGGTTTGTTATAATGCTTCTATACCACAATATACTTTTGCGGCAGCCCAAACAGCCAGCGCGGCAGGTGCAACAAACTATGCCTATTCAATAAGTTCACCTACCAATTGTTCAAATGCCTCTTTTAACTACGTTCCGGCAACTAACAGCGCGGCCATTACCATAACCGTTACTTGTTGCGGTGTTTACACGGTAAATCACTTTGCTTTTAATGGCGCTACCCTGATTCAGGCGGTTTTGGCTACCCTTGAAGTGGTTTGCCCTACTGCCGGCTCAATAACAGTTTCCTCCCCAACCATTTGTAACGGCTCACAGGTGCAGCTAACAGGGTCAGGTGCCAATACCTACACATGGATTGCGCAAACCGGTACAAATACCCCGGTAAACCTTGGAACGGCCAATCCACTGGTTACAACACCAACCGCCCAAACCACTTACTCTCTTGCTGGTACCACCTCCCAAAGCTGTCCAATTAACCCATCACCCAAAACAGTTTATATTCAAAAAGCTACGGTTACGCTTTCTCCCGCATCCAGCACTATTTGTCCGGGAGCACCCGTCACCTTTAACGCAACATACTCGGTCAGCAACGGTGGGCTCTATACAACCGGAACCACAACAACAGCCTTGTCCATTAAAAACCCAACAGGTGGGGTCATATCCACGGGAGCCTCAACAACGATACCGGCATCTGCCGGAAACTATTCCGCCTTCCTTACATACACTGGTGCGGCAGGCTCCTGCACGGCCGTTGCTTCGGCCGTTGTCAACACCATTAGTACCATTTCGGTAACAGCAGCGGTCAGTAACCCCTCTGTTTGTCCTGGCTCGGCGGCCATACTTTCCGCCAGCCTCCCGGCAGGTTCTAGCACAGCCGCTTCCTCTTACACGTGGACACAATCGGTTGGTACGCCCCCTACTTTTACCGGCAACCCCGTTACAAAAAACCCGACCGTGACCACGGTTTACACTGTAAACGTAAACTATTATGGTTGTACAGGCAGCGGCACAGTACAGGTGGGCATGTCAACACTCACCGTTAATTTAAGCTCTTCCTCACCATCCACCTGCCCAGGCAAAGCCTTTACATTAACCGCCACAGGTGGGCTAACATATACATTTACTGCGCAGTATCCATTTCCTCCTACATTCAGCACCATTTCAACGAACACCTCTGTATCCACGGTAACCACCTCCATTTCAAATATACAGTACCCTGCAACCATTACTGTAAATGGCCTTGCCAATGGCTGCACCGGAAGCTCCTCGCTGGTAATTGGTAAAATGACGCTCAATACCCAGATTGTGCCAAACAGTGTTTCGGTTTGCCCTAATACTTCTGTGTTTCTTCACAATAATAACGGTTGTGGCACCACATGGACCGTAACCTCACTCACCTATTCAACCACCCTCACCGGAACCAATTGTACTCCAAGCGGCACTTTAGGATTTAATGTGGGCTCTGCCGCATTTTTACCAATCACATTCACTACTTCGGCCGACAGTGCAGGCTGTAAAGGCTCTGCCAACATTACCATCTATCAAAGATTTCTGTCTCCGGTACTGCTTTCTTCTTCAATCACCAACTCTATTTGCCCGGGCACTTCGCTCACCCTCACCTCATCAGGCGGTGCCGGAACCAATTACACCTTTACAGCCCCCTTTACGGTACCTCCTGCAACTAACAACATTATACCTAATACCACCGCATCAACCAATACGGTCGCCGTTACTATTCCGACGACGACACCATTTGCCTACACGTTTACGGTTGACGCTGACAGCTCCAACTGTACGGGAACCGGGAATATCACGATAGGTCAGCTGGCCTTGAATCCGAATTTGTCCTTAAGCTCTGCGTCTATTTGTCCGGGCGGAACAGTTGACCTTACGTCCTCGCTTGGAAGCGGTACCAGTTACACATTTGTTGCCGATTACACTACTACACCTACATCCTCTGTTATTCTTACAACAACCAATTCTCCGGGAGTAGCCAATGCCACGGTTCCGGTAAACACAAGCGCATCGCCATTCCCACATGTGTTTACTGTTAATGTTGACAGTGCAGGTTGCGTAGGCACCTCTACTGCCCAGGTGGGGCTTTTGGGACTTACATCCAATCTGTCTTTATCTGCTTATGCCAATCCAACAAGTACTGTTCCTAGTCTATCGGTTTGTCCGGGAAGTAATTACTCTTTGGTGGCTATTAACACAAGTACTGCTGTAAGCGGAAATTCCAATTTTGTTTTTCAGGTTCCGCCAATATCCAATACAGTTGTACCAAGTTCGAGCTCAACCAACAGCCCTCAGTCAGCAACGCTATCTGTTAATGCCGGTACCAGTTTCCCACAAACGTACACAGTGCTTCTGAACAACAGTGGTTGTGTCGGTGTACAAACCATCACTATCAATCAAATGTTTCTCCAGAATTTCAGTATCAGTGCTAATCCTGCACAGGTTTGTGCGGGCAGACCATCAACTATAACAGCTTATTTGAGTTCAACGGTTATTCCAAGCACTGCCGGCATAAACTATTCGTTTGGTGTGGTTTCGCCTTCTACGGCTTTAGGTGCCGGACCATCGCCAACGGTTGTATTCAGCCCTACCACACAGGCTGTGATAGTGGCTACCGCTGATAGCGCCGGCTGTACTTTACCGCTCGCCCCTGGTTTTGTTACCACAACTATTAACATATTACCAGGCCTAGTAATTACTCCTGCTTCTACCAGCCCTTCGGTTTGCGCTGGTTTATCTACAACACTTAGTGTTACAGGTCCAACGGCGAATAATGTAACATACACCTGGGCCCCATCAGGAGCCACTAATTTTGGAACGCTGACTCCCTCTGCATCCAGTCCTTTTGATATTGCATTTGCGAACCCAACTACAACGGCGGTTTATACTGTATCGGCAAGCGATACATTGGGTTGTGTAGGCAGCACTGTCATTACGATTGGTATTGATCCAACCGTTTTAAGTGTTTCAGTATCCGTATCAAATAACACCATTTGTCCCAACACCCCTGCATCAAATGCAACGCTTTCCGCCACCTGGAGTATTTCACCTGCAACCTATTCATGGATTCCATCTACGGGTCTGTCAACAACTTCAGGAAATACTACCATTGCACAACCCGTTGCCAATACCGTTTATTCAGTGCTCACGGACAATGGGTATGGGTGCATGGGGCTTGGCGCAACCACTATTTTTGTTAATCAGCAACCTACAATCACGGCTCTTGCAAGTGTTGGCTTCACGGTATGTCCGGGTTACAATACTACGCTTACTGCACTGGGTGCAAATAGCTATGTTTGGGTGGGCCTAACGTTCAGTGCAGGCATAGCCCAACAATCCATTTCAGTTGGCCCAGGTATTTACACAGTTACCGGCTCAAATGGTGGGGCATGTACAGGCACTACTGTAATACCTGTTTATTTGGGTAATCCCCTTCAGATTCAGGTAAATGTTAACCCAGCCACTTACACAACGTGTATCGTTAATAACAGTCCTAAATACTCAAAACCCGTCGTTCTGACTGCATCAGGAGCCAATAGCTATGTTTGGTTCCCTTACAATCCTATTCACATGACGTATTCGCTTGGGG
>CALMNJ010000116.1 GCA_937868675.1 uncultured Bacteroidota bacterium
ATCAGTTTACACCCCGTTCCAGATCCAGGAAATTTTATTGGAGAGTGATAAACTCACCATTACGGGACTTCAACACAACGTCCAAAAAGCGCTTCGAGGAATCGACGAAATCATTTCCAATACCGGCACGCGTCCTGATCTATCTTTTCTCCGTGAAGTACGGGTGGACTTCGATAGCACAGTTGAAAGTGTTCCGGCGCTGGCTGAGCTCATTGATCCCAATATTCACAGTTGCGGCACGGTGCGTCCACATGGAGAAGCTGAACTCAGGCAAAAGGAAAAGGACTTTTATGTAGTAGGTATGAAAAGTTACGGCAGGGCTCCTACGTTCTTGATGGCTACCGGTTATGAACAAGTGCGTTCAGTTGTGGCTGCGCTCGCTGGAGATTGGGAAGCGGCCCGAAAAGTTGAATTAGATTTACCGGAAACCGGTGTGTGTAGTACCGACTCAAATTCGGGCGTCGCCTGTTGCGGAGCCGAAGAAACGAAAAGTAAGTGTTGTTAATGACAGGTTTAAAACCGACCATATTATCTGCATTGGTATTAGCGCTGGCAAGCTTTGGCGACGCTTTCCTGTATCCTGTATTGCCTGTGAATGCCCTGCAAATGGGTGTTCCTATAGCATGGGTTGGTTTCTTGCTTTCCATTAACCGTTTTATCCGTTTAGTAGCGAACCAGGGATTTGGTTGGTTGTTCAACACTTTTGGCTATAAACGCATTACAATTTTTGCCGCTGTCTTGGCTGCTTTAAGCACACTCTGTTACGGCTTCGCTTCTGGCTTAGTGTTATGGATCGCGGCAAGGATCATTTGGGGATTATGTTATTCGTCACTCCGTATTAGTTGTATCAGCTATTCCCTCGAAGGAAAAAAACAGGGCTTCCTATTAGGATTAAGTCGAGGATTACAGGAAACCGGACCTATCATTGCATTAATACTTGGGCCTTTACTAATGAAGTATTTTACCATTCAGACAACCTTCATTATATTCTCTGCTCTATCCGTTTCAGCCATTATCATTTCCTTTTATTTGCCTGAATCGCCTAAAAGAGAGGAAACCTTTAAGTTTTCCTTCAATCCAATCCCTTCAACGTTTAACTCGCTTGTTTTTATTTCGGCGTTGGTAGTTGAGGGAATGCTCATAGTTTTGATTGGCAAACTCTTTATAACCGAACAAATATCCGTTTTGGAACTTACCGCGATTACATCATTTTATGTAGGCTACAGAAGATTAAGTAATGTGTTTGTTTCTCCCTTTGCTGGAAAAATTGCAGACAGGTTTGGGATCGAGCGTGTTTTCTTGATCGCTATTTTTTTAACGGTATTTTCACTTTTTGTGATAACGGCTGGTTACGTGGAGATTGGTCTGCTTTTAACCTTCACATTTCAGAGTATCAGCTCTGCTTTAGCTCCAGGTGGGGCGGCAGCAGACCAGGAAAATCGTTTAAAAGCCATTGCAGCGAATACGACCTGGCGCGACCTGGGTTCAGCGTCCGGTGCGGTTTTGGGAGGAGCTCTCTTAGCTACTGAGCATTTACAATTGTATCTATTTTCTTCTTCGGTGATCTTATTCGCGGCACTACTTATACATTTGATTTTATCCAAACAACTCAAACAGATTCTAAAATGGAGATAGCAGAAATTCATAATGAGTTTCATTCAGTATTGAATAACTACATTGTCAAACGGGTTAATAACAGAGATGATGCACAAGACCTCTTGCAGGAAGTGTTTATTAAAATATATGGAAACATCTCAGGTGTCGATAAGAAAGAAAATCTGAAAAGCTGGTTGTTTACGATTACTAAAAATACCATCATTGACTATTACCGAAAGAATGCGAACAAGGCCAAGTTAACTTCAGCAGATAGTGTTACTGACGTTATAAATGAACAGGATTTTGACCGCACCAAAGAACTCGAAAAGTGCATCCATCATTTTATTGAACAACTTCCGGATGAATACCGCGAAATAATTATTGATTCAGAAATAAAAGGTATTAAACAAAAGGATCTCGGTGATAAATATGGCTTGGCCTATCCCTCAGTGCGTTCAAGGATTCAAAGAGGCCGTGCCAGGTTAAAAGAAATGTTTATGGATTGCTGCAAAATTGAGGTAGACAGACGCGGAAACATTCTTGAAGCGATCCCAAAACCAAAGAAGTGTTAATTGCTGCATCAAAATTAAAATGCAGCGTCTATAAGGGTGTAAATAAAAACATCTGAAAATGGAAAAACAAACAATTGAACCTTTGGTTAAAAACTCAATCTCCAAAGAAAACACGCCTGCGGCCTCATGCTGCACGCCCAAAAACAATGAATCAGTATGCTGTACTCCGAGCGCCAGCAAGGAAGAAAACGGCGGCGCCTGTTGTGCCCAGCCTGCTGACGGATCAGCCTGCTGCAATAAATAACACAAGGAAGCATGAAAAAGAGATTGGTTTTAGGCATGATCGCCTTATCATTGGCCAGTGGCTTCTTAGTTTTTGGCAAACCTTCCACGACCACCAACGAAGATTTAGTAGAGGCGTGTACACCTGGGTGCTGTGAAAGTGATACGGACGACTCGTCTACGAAGTGTTGCCAGGACACAGAACTGTGCTGCGAGTAATAAATTCTACCTCATGTAAGCCCGGATGATAGTTTCCGGGCTTTTTCTTTGTGAAGAACTGGATAATAAACTACCCGCAGGGATTTTATGAATCCTGGTACCTTTGCTGCTATGATACGAGACGCAAACCCAAAAGACGCACTCCGGATAGCAGAAATTTATAACTACTACATTGCGAATACTACCGTTACCTTTGAGGAAGATCCAGTTTCCGCAGATATAATGGTCGGGAGAATTACCGAAGTCCAGGATAAATACCCCTGGCTGGTTTATGAGCAGGATGGAAAAGTGATAGGATACGCCTATGCCGGTACCTGGAAGTCGCGCTGCGCTTACCGGTATTCCGTTGAAACTTCGGTGTATCTGGAGAACGGATTGTCGCGAAATGGAATAGGTTCAGCACTCTATTCAGAACTACTCGTGAGACTCAAAACCTTGGATCTGCATGGGATCATTGGTGGAATGGCCTTGCCAAATGACGAATGTGTTGCCCTGCACAAGAAATTTGGCTTTGAGCAGGTAGCGCACTTTAAGGAGGTGGGTTTTAAATTTAATAAGTGGATTGATGTGGCTTATTTTGAGAAGATTTTGTAATAATTACGGAGTATAAGATGAGTTTTGTAGCAATAATTGTATTTTTTCTTGTGTTATGCGCACTGGTTTTGTTGTTGGTAAAACGAAAAACTCAGCCTTACAGAACCAATTGCATTTTCTGCAATAATCCGCTTGATGGATCAGATGAACATGTTATACCTGATTCTTTAAACGGACGTTTGCATTCCAAGAATGTAATCTGCTCTGAATGCAATAGTAAGTTTGGAAGGTTCATTGATCCGGTATTTAAAGAGCAATTAAATCCAATGCTAATAGCATTCGGATTTAAAAATGCCAGCCATACCCAGGCAGAGGGCCTAGACGGTGATAAATACAAGTATAGCAAAACCGGTGAAGCATCTCCCATAAAGGATGACGTGTCTATAACGAAAACCAATATTGGTACCATTCTCAAGATTCAAGGTGGTGTTGAATCGGCCTTAAAAGCAATCAAACGTCAGGC
>CALMNJ010000117.1 GCA_937868675.1 uncultured Bacteroidota bacterium
TAGTCATCAAACGGGCACGGTGGTTCAGGTGGACTGGCCTTACTGGAGCCGTGGCAACCGAAGTGGCAACGAGAACGCCAACATGCTTAACTTTTCATCCGACAAGGCCAAATACATGACCGGTGAAACGATTAAACTTTCCATTCCATCGCCTGCCAGCGGCATGGCTCTTGTTAGTATTGAAAGCGGCAGCAAGGTGCTTAATAAATTCTGGATACCAACCAAAAAGGGAGAAACAGTTTACCAGCTGGCAGCAACGCCAAACATGGCACCAAACGCTTATGTTCATATTACACTGGTTCAACCCCACTCGGGCACCAAAAACGATTTGCCAATAAGAATGTACGGGGTGGTGCCGGTATTGGTTGATAATCCCGCCACACACCTTGAACCGGAGATTAAAATGCCCGAAGTGATTGCGCCTGAATCAACAGTGAAAATAAATGTGAAGGAAAAAAACGGAAAAAAAATGAATTACACCCTGGCAATGGTTGACGAAGGCCTTCTGGATCTTACGCGGTTTAAAACACCGCAACCCTGGAATACGTTTTATGCCCGCGAAGCTCTTGGTGTAAAAACCTGGGACATGTATGATGATGTGATTGGTGCTTTTGCCGGAAAACTCGATAAACTGTTGAGCCTGGGCGGTGATGGCGATGGCGCAGCAGGAAAAAGCGTAAAAGCCAATCGTTTTAAACCCATGGTAAAATTCATGGGCCCCTTTACTTTGGAAGCCGGTTCCGAAAAACAGCATCAGATTGCCGTTCCGAATTATGTAGGATCAGTGCGTGTAATGGTTGTGGCCGCAAACGAAGGCGCTTATGGCAACTCCGAAAAGACTGTAGCTGTAAGAAAACCACTGATGGTACTCGCCACCCTGCCACGTGTGCTTGGCCCCGGCGAAGTGGTGTATCTACCAGTTGATGTTTTTGCCATGGAAAAACATGTAAAAGATGTGAAGGTAGAAATTACTGTAAATGATCTCATGACTATTAACGGTTCAGGTAAACAGACGATTCATTTCAGGGAAACCGGCGATGAGGTAGTGAATTTTAAATTAGCTATTGCACCAAAAACCGGTATTGCCAAAGTAAAAGTGATTGCCACCAGCGGCAGCGAAAAAGCAATACAGGAAATTGAACTCGACGTGCGGCCTTCGAACCCTAAAGTTACCAATGCCTCTGACTTTACAGTGGATGCCGGTAAAGAAATAAAATTAGATTTTCTGCTCAAGGGGCTCAGCGGTACCAACAAAGCCACGCTCGAGTTTTCTGAACTTCCTGCCCTTGGCCTTGAAAGTCGTCTCACTTACCTTATCCAATACCCTCATGGCTGCATTGAGCAAACCACATCCTCGGTTTTCCCGCAACTCTTCCTCTCTGCGCTTATTAATATGAGCGAGGAACAAAAACGCAACTCCATGACGAATATTAAAGCGGGCATCAACAGGCTTCAGCTTTTTCAAACGGTCAACGGCGGTTTCTCTTACTGGCCCGGCGAAGGTTACGACAGTGAATGGGGCAGCAATTACGGGGGCCATTTTATAATGGAAGCTGAGAAAGCAGGTTACAGCTTACCCTCAGGCATGAAAACAAGGTGGGTAAAATACCAGCAAATGCAGGCACGCAACTGGAGTGCATCGAACCAACAATACGATCACCCGCACGGCACCGAAACCAACGAGATGATACAGGCTTACAGGCTCTTTGTTCTGGCTCTTTCGGGCAATGCAGAATTAGGGGCCATGAACAGGCTCCGTGAAGAAAAAAACCTTTCGGTTGCCGCCAGGTGGAGGTTGGCTGCCGCTTACAAAATTGCAGGGCAACCCGAAGTGGCGCAGTTACTCATTAAAAATATTTCTACGGACATTGCCCCATACCGTGAACTTTCTTATAGTTACGGCTCAGATATCCGCGATGAAGCCATGATTCTTGAAACCCTGAGCCTGATGAACGAAAAGGGACGTGGCATTAATCTGGCAAAGGCAATTGCACGATCATTGGGCAAAGATTATTGGTACAGCACACAGGAAACTTCTTATTGCCTCATGGCCCTATGCAAATTCGGCAACACCAATCTGGGCAAAGAAATGTCGGTGCTTTACACCGTGAATAAAAATGAAACGAAATCGCTGACAACCAAAAAAAGCATCTGTCAGGTGAAATACAACGAAAAGGAACTGGAAAACAAAAATACAGTTACTATAAAAAATAATGGCACCAATACCTTATTCGTGAAGGTGATCACCGAGGGTATCCCACTTGTAGGCGATAAAACCAGCAGTGCCAGGGATTTGGGAATGCTTGTAAAATATAAAGACATGAAGGGCAATGAAATTCAACCCGACAAACTTATTCAGGGCACCGACTTTGTGGCCGAGGTTACACTCACCAATCCGGGTACACGTGGCTTTCTGAAAGAAATGGCTCTGAGCCAGATTTTTCCCAGCGGCTGGGAAATACATAATGCCCGCTTGTTCGAAACCGGCGGCGCAACAAGCGCGCGCTATCAGGATATCCGCGACGACAGGGTTTACAGCTACTACGATCTGGCCCAAAATACATCCAAAACCTTTTCGGTTCAGCTCAATGCTACTTACCTCGGCAAATTTTATCTGCCCACTGTCTATAGCGAAGCCATGTACGACAACACCATCAACGCCCGCATACCTGGTCGCTGGGTGGAAGTTGTAAAGAATATACCACAGGTTACTAAAAAATAAATGCCCAACCAAACCCAATACAAACAACAAAGCCCGGTTATGCATGATGCAAGCCGGGCTTAAATAAAATGATCATGAATACACACCTCAAAGCCATTCTGCTGAGCGCAGCGATTATTGCCGGCGCGTTTGCACTGTATAAAGTTATCGTAAACATAAACCCCAATCCAAAACAACACTACGGGCAGAAATTAGACAGCCTGGATGGCGTTTATGTTTATTACAATGGAATGATTGAACACACGCAGGGCCGAAATCTGGCTGCCGATGGTTATAACATTGGTTTAAAATACCAATGCGTGGAGTTTGTTAAACGTTACTACTACGATCACTTTCATCACAAAATGCCTGATAGCTATGGCCATGCCAAAGATTTTTTTGATCCGGAGGTTCCTGACGGAAGCCTGAATGCGAAACGCGGCCTTCTTCAATACAACAATCCCTCCGGGCAAAAACCTGTTGCGGGCGATCTGCTTGTGTTCGACGGCCATGCAGGTAATCCCTACGGGCATGTGGCCATTGTTTCGGAAGTGACTGAGAACAGTATTGAGTATATTCAGCAAAATCCTGGTCCCTTTGGTGATTCAAGAGCACAGCTCGAATTACGCTACAACACAGGCAAATTTGAGTTGATGTCAGACAGGCTTCTGGGATGGTTGAGGATGAAGCAGCCCAAATAAGAAAAGAAACCTGTAGCATGAATCCTAAAAGAACACGTTTAAACCCAGCTTGCCTGAATAAGTTTAAATATCCCGTGCGGACATGGATTATCGTTACAGGTTATTCCGTTATACTTTTTTGCATCGTATCCTATTTTTCAGTCATGTCTTCACTCCTCTCATCAGCCGGCAACCCAGGTCAGAAACCAACTGCCAATATTGGTTATCCGTTTGCATACTATTACCAGTTCTGGCTTCGTGGCAACAACTCGCCCAATTGCGGATGGAGAGGTATTTCCTTTATAGCCGATGCTATACTTACCTGGGTATTCAGTGTTGCTTGTTTTATTCCGTTATCTTGTATCAAACCCAAAAAAATCATGTCAACATCTACAAAATAGTAATTGAGTATATAATATGAGTGGAAACAATAAAACACGCTTCGTTCGTTTTCTGTTCAAACTACTATTTCTGAACCTGCATACCCTGGCCCAATACCCATTTGAG
>CALMNJ010000118.1 GCA_937868675.1 uncultured Bacteroidota bacterium
GGCAGTAGTCAGATAGGCAGACGTTGTTTCCGGGACAAAAGTCACCTTCATCATTTATTTCTTATTATGGGATTGTCGCATAAAAAAATCAGTCTTATTATATGCGGCATTTGTCTGGTAATGATGGCGCTCAGTTACGCCATTCACATGGCAGGGTCTTACACCCTCACCATTACCTTCTCTGTACTTCTTTTTTCGGGCCTTGGCTGGCTGCTCAATCTTAATAAAAAGGTATCGGTGTGGCGCGAAAAAATAATGCTGCTCGAAAAAGGAATTTAAACGCCCTATTGCATCTGATCTGTCGCCAACTCGTCAATTACACGAACAAGCGTGCTGCAAAGGGTATCCAGTTGCCGGGTTAGCTCGTCTGAATCCTTTCCGTCTTTGGCCATTTGCTCCACCGCACGCACCACCTGTTTGAGGCTGCTTATTCCCATGCCATCTATGCTAGGTTTGATGCGGTGAGCCAGCCGGTAAACAGTTTCGAGGTCTTTTAAACGATAGGCTTCTTTAAGTTGCGGAACCACCTGTGTGGTTTGATTGGTAAATATGCCCACCATTTTATTAACGTAGTCGCGGTTACCGGCGCTTTGTTTTTCCAGCGTGGATAAATCATAAAGGCGTTTATTTTCAAGCAATGCATCCAGATTGCTTTCGTTAAGCGCAGCCCCGCCCGGGTGGTTTATGAGTCGTGTAATAACCGCCATCAATTTTGTTTCGTCGTAAGGTTTGGTGACGTAGTCGTCCATACCCAGCGCCATACACTGTTCTACCTCACTCTTGAAAGCATTGGCGGTAAGCGCTACAATGGGGGTTTTTAATTGCAATTCATTGCGGATGTGCCGTGCGGCTTCAAAACCGTCCATTACCGGCATCTGCATATCCATCAAAATAAGGTCGTAGGCTTTTTTCTTCAGCATCTCAACAGCAAGCTGCCCGTTTTCGGCCTCGTCCATGCTGTAACCATAACGTTCAAGGGTATTGCGGGCTACCATCCGGTTAAACTCGTTATCCTCAACCAGCAAAATTTTATGCGATTCACCTGCCAGGTATGCATTGGTCGTATCGGCCGTTTCAATATGCCTTAAATTACCAACTGCCATCTTTAAAATCACATCTATTCGTGTGCCTTGGTTTTTTCGACTGCTTACTTTTATTTCCCCGTCCATCAACTGAATGAGCTCCCTGGTGATGGCCATTCCTAAACCGGTACCTCCGTATTTGCGAGAAACCGATGAGTCCTCCTGCGAGAATTTTCTGAACAGGTTGGCCTGATATTCTTCTTCCATACCAATGCCAGTGTCTTCTACAATAAACGTAACGGTATGTAGCGTGGCGCTGCGCTGATCAATTTCGCAATCCAGGTAAACCCCGCCCCTGCTGGTAAATTTAATGGCATTGCCTACCAGATTGAGAAGTATTTGCCGAAGCCTGGCTGCATCGCCAATATATACAAGGTTTCCGAGTTTTTGCGGATCAATTCCCAGGTGCAATCGCTTTTCGCCGGCATTGGCCGATAAAATAGACTTCACATCCTGTACCACATTGCGTAATAAAAAATGCTGCTGCTCCAGCCTTAACTCACCGGCCTCAATTTTTGAAATATCAAGCACGTTGTTCAACACAGAAAGCAGATGCTCGGAGGCGGTGGCGGCATACTGCACATACCGGCGCTGCCTGTCCTTCAGGTTCTCGTAATGCAGTTCACGAATCATACCAATAATGCCATTGAGGGGTGTACGTATTTCGTGGCTCATATTGGCCAGAAAAGTGGCCTGAGCCCTGGCGGATGCCTCCACCTTTTCCTTTTCAGTTTGTAGTTCCCTTACCAGCTTTTTGTTTTCGGTAATATCAAGATGGATGCCAATGGAGCCAATGTTTTTTCCACTCTGGTCGTAATTGGGTGCCCCGCTTATCATCCACCACCTGAGCTCACCCTGTTTGTTTTGCACCGGCAACTCGTACGTATCAGAAATACCCTGCTTACGCTGTTCGATTTTTTGATCAATGGCCGTTTTATTGGAGTACCTGGTCAGAAGAGATGCGGCGTTTTGCCCAATCAGTTCCTCTATGCTGTAACCCGACAAGTTGGAGAAGCCAGGGTTTGCGTAGAGAATAGTATCGTTTACATCCACTTCAACCAGGCCCAGGTTCATGTTGGTAATGATATTGAGGTACTTTTCCTTTTGCCTTTGCAGGTTCGTTTCAAATTGTTTCTTCTCGGTTATATTAATGGCCATAGCCGTAAACTCCGCCGAACCTTCGCTGGTTAAGGACAACTGCACACTCTGCGCAATCCACTTTTCTTCGCCCGATTTTGTTATTAACGGAAATTCGCAGTAGGTGGACTGTTTTTTCTGAACCAGTTGCTCTCTGTAAAAATTTGCTATTTCCTGCGCCTTATCCTGCCTGATCAGTTCGGTAAACCTCATTTTCGTCAACTCCCCGCGACTATAGCCAGTGAGTTTTTCTGCCACCGGATTTACAAATGTGAAGTGTCCGCTTATGCTTGTTTTATAAATAATATCCGATGAGTTTTCAACGATATTCCGGTAACGCTCTTCACTCTGTTTTAGAGCTTCCTGTGCCTCCTTTTGATCCGACAGGTCGTGTGCAATGCCCATATAACCCGTAATTTTCTGATCTGCATCCCGAATGGCCGAAACCGAAAGCTGAACCGGAAAACGCCGGCCGTTTTTGCTGATGTATGTCCATTCGCGTGTTTCAATCAAACCAAGGCGGGCTTGTTCTACAAACACATCAAAGCCAGGCTCTATCGGCCGGCCCAGTTCTTCACTTAACTCCGCGGCCCGTAATTTTATCTCATCCGCATCGTGTATGATTCCTGGGGTAAAACGGTTTACAACCTCGGATGCCTTATACCCCAGCATGTTTTCGGCACCCTTATTGAACAATCTGATAGTTCCTGAAGTATCTGTGTAAATAATGCAATAATTGGTTCCGTTTAAAATAGCCTCCTGAACATTGCTGAGCTCAATAAGCTGCCGTGCAAAATTTTCCTTTTCGGTAATATCGGTGTGTTCCCAAAGATGCCCTTTAAAAACCTGATTGATAAATATGGGGATAAAATAACGCTGATAAATTTTTCCGTTACGCATATGAACTACATCCGCATGAACACTGGCATGTTCGTTCATAATGGTCCGCGTTTTTAACACATACTCATCCGGATTTGTAAATAATTCTTTTGCCTGCTCGGCAAACAATGTAAAATCGGTGCCGATTAGTTGGTCTGAGTTTTGTTTTAAGGAAAATATCTTACAAAATTCGTCATTGGCAAAGAGTACCTTTTTGTTTTCATCCTTAATAAGGATGGCCGAATGAAAATTGGAAACAAGTGTGGTAAGGAGCTCAAAGTTCTCGGTGAGATGTTGTTCGGCCATTTTTCGTTTGCCGATTTCACTTTTTAAATATTCAGCTATGGATAAAAGACTCTCATCGTTGTATCCGGGCTCTATTTCGCCCGTGGTGCGGATCTGCGTCAGGGTCTCCTTCATCCGTTCAATAGACAGACGTTTTAGCTCGTTTTCTCTTAACAGGTTTTCGTAAAGCGCCCGGTATTCCTGCTCGCTCAGGTTAAAGGCATGACTGGTTATTTCCTTATCGCGTTCAAACGACCGGTACGAGGCATTTACCGCCGAAATAAAGGCCGCTATTTCAGGTATTTCCGAAACGGATGCGGGCAGGTGTTTCCGGATTTGCCTAGCCAGCAATTTATGCAAATCCTCAGGCTTCATCAAAGGTAGTAATAGTCATAGTTTGATTATGCAGCTGGCACGCCGTTCCTGGCGAAAGCGGCGATATTTCACCGTAGGAGTAAAATCCCGAAATAAGGACTTCCGGCCCAAACAACTCCGTTACGGCTTCCACTTCTTCGTCGGCTCTTGTACCAAGTATTATTTTCCGGCCCACACAACTAATTAGTAATGCCAGTTTGGGCTTGCCTCCCAGATTTTGATTAAATGTTTGCTGAGCAGCCCTGGCAGCCGCGTCCACCAGATTATCGAAATTGGCTTTCATAAAACGGGCCTTTGCTCCCACTGGCACATCGCCGGCAAACACCATGCTTTGCCGTTGGTTGTTTATTGAAAGAATGGTGCGCACCACCGGCTCACTGGCGCCGGCTAGTTGTACTGAAAGCGGAAAGAGCAGCGCCGAGCCCGGTAAGTCATCAGCATATTTTCCCAAATACTGTTTGTAAAGGGCAAGTGCATTCGTGCCGTCAATTTCGAATAGCTCATTTCCCCTGGAGTGAGTAATTGATCGTTCCATACCAAAAATTTCCCAGCCTCCCATCGAACCGTGTCCTATTTTCAAAGCATGGCCATAAAATCCTATCGCCAGTATTTTGCCTGGCATTGGTGCGCTGTTTAAACCAGCCAGCGTTGACTCAAAACGGGTGCCATCACCAGCCAATCCACCGGTAACCGGAATTTTATTCCCAACAATGCTTTCAATACCCCTTACCAGTTCACTGCCGTTAACCAGACTGCCGTCGGCCAAAACAAGAATGTATTTCAGGTTTTCGGGCGGCAGGTTCTTCACCAGCGATATGCCTGCCTCGAAGCTGGATGTGAAATTTTCACAATCCGCCTGTGCTGTTTTTATTTCAGTTTTTTCAAATTGCATGGCTATCACGCTCAGAGAATCGTCAAACAGCTCGGCGCCATAAATCTCGCCTGCTGTCGAACAGAGGGCTATTTGTGCCGAGGGAAACTGTAATTTTAATTTCTCATGCACGTTTGTGCCGGCAAGTAGCTGCCTGCCACCAAAACCTAAAACAAGCGTGGCATACTCCGGTTTAAAATCGTCAGGTTCATTCTTCAGGATCAGGTCGTTCTCTTTATACAGGTATGCTGCTGCCTTCATGTGAAAGTTTTTAGTTAA
>CALMNJ010000119.1 GCA_937868675.1 uncultured Bacteroidota bacterium
TTAAGTGGCAGGTTGGTGTTGCATTGGTCAGGAATTGAACCCACAATATTTGATGGCACGAAGGCTTCAACCGAAATTAGTTTCGTTTGTTGTTGCGAACATGTATTGGTACCAATAACATATTGAATTGCATTATTTCCGATAGCGCTCAGCGAAGGAATAAACGCACCTCCGGCAGTGAGGTAAGACGACGCAATCCAGGTGCCGGTTGCCGGTGAAACCAACATTTGAAATGTGCCGTCAACGCTACAGAAGGGGCCTGCGATGCTAATATTAGGAATTGGGGGATTAAGTACATGGATAGAAATTGTCTGTGATTCCGGGCAAACGGTTGGATTCGGACTTGAGGAGGTATTATAAACTATATAATAAGTGTTGGTAGAAAGTCCGGTTGGTGAAAAAGCATGCCCGCTTACATTAAGGCCCGTGAACACACCATTTACAGTGCTTTGCACCAGTGTGTTCAGATTATACGAATTGCTGTTATAGCAAAGTTTCACAAAGCTGTTGGTTAGAGCTGCCGTGTTGTATGTATTAGGGAAAATAACTGTCGTATTAGAGTTAATACAAGGGCCTATTGCAACAGAATAGTTGATGAGTGTGTTACTCAAAGGAGCAAGAGACGTGTTAACAACGCCACCCTGCGAAACCGCACCGCTGCCAAACCACGTGCCTCCCGAAGGGCTGGCGGTGAGCGTAAAGTTTGGTGCCGTGTTACAAAACGGAGCCACAGCAGGAATGGCAGGCGTAACAGTATTGGTTACTGAAACATTAATAGAACTGGTTGCCGGGCAAGCTGTTAAATTTGGTGTGGAAGAGGTGGTATAAGTAAGCGGATAAATACCAGTTGTTAGCAGGGCCGGATTAAAGGAATATGTGCCAACAACCCCGCTTCCCTGCCATACGCCCGTAACGGTATTTTGTACAATGTTCATCAGATTAAACGGACTGTTTGTTACACACAGATTCGGAATGCTTGAGGTAAGTGCGGCACTGTTAAATGTGGAGGCATCTATGTTAATGGTTGTCGAATTCTTACAGGGGCCTACCATCACCGTGTAAACGGCGGTGGTTGTTCCATTAATCGCGAAAGAAGGGCTTAGTAAACCAATGTTGTTTACTGCAGGATTGCCAGACCAACCTCCGCCCGCTGGCGTAACGGTAAGATTGAATGGCGGGGTAGTGTTGCAAATTGGAGGGAATGGTGTAACGGTAGGAGTTATGGGTAATTGAGGGTTGCAGACCACGTTCAGAGTTGTTGTGATAATGCAGTTGTTTGCTCCCAAAACGGACACAGTATAAACTCCGCTGTTCACAGTGGAGGCATTTGGGATCATTGGATTCTGGAAATAAGTTGTAAAACTGGGCGGTCCTGTCCACGTATAACTGAAAGCAGCTGGAATGTTAAGACTTAGAGACCCACCGGCACACAATGGACTCGTATACGTTGGTGTAATTGCCGCCAGAGTATAAACACCTACTGACAACGTGTTGCTTCCATTGCAACCGATGTTGGAGGTACCGCTTACGGTGTAAATGGAGGTTACTGTTGGATTAACAGCTACTGTTGAGGCACCAACAAGATTACCTGGATTAAGCGTATAACTGTTGGCGCCACTCATGTTGATTATGGAGGTTAGTCCGGGGCATACTGATGATGGTCCGGCGGTGAGGCTGATGTTTGGTGGTGGCTGAACGACAACCGGCAATACAGTTCCTCCGCAACCAGTTGAATTCATCATGGATGCAGAGTAGTAGGTTGAGATGGTTGGCGTAACTACCAGACTCGTGGAAACAACGTTTCCAGGATACCAGGTGTATGTACCAGCAGGATACGGAATAAGCGTAGCGGAACTACCCAAACAAATAACGGCACTGCTTCCAGAAACAGAAAGTGGCGGCAGGGTAGTGCTCCCACAACAGGTAAGGCACTGGTTTTGGTAGTACATGCCAGCCATTACAAAGTTGTAACAATCGCCTGTGGTAGTTAACCCGAAGTTGGCCGAAGTTTGACCAACCGTTGGTGTAGGAGCCGGTCCGGTAACAAAATCCCAAACCTGATCGGTGCTTTGAGTTTTTGTGAAATTATTGGTTGTACTGTTGAATCTGAAAGGGGTGTTTGTAATTCTCTGAAGGTCGCCTACAAGCCCAAAGCCAACGCAACTGTATGAGGGGGAGCACACATTAAATCCGTAAATATTACTATTCACAGTGCCTGATATTCCCATGCAACCATCGGCAATAACAATATTACCGGTAAAGGGGGCAGTTGGATCAGAGTAAATGACAAAAAGGGTTGCTCCATCGGTATCATAACTCGGACTTTGAGGCATAACCGGGAAGCCGGAGAGCACATAGGTGCCATTGCCACTGATGATTGGGGTTACATCTGCCCGGTAACTTTGAGAACCACCATATCCCCAGCATTTGTCTGAACAGGAACCGATATTGGCCATGGTGAAGCCCAGAGAAACTGACGCAGTGAGATTTGTGACACTCACGCTCGGAACAACGTTGTTTGAACCCGATGCATCGGAATAAATAAATGCCTTGATAACATTGGCGCTTGGCGGAATTCCGCTGATAACAAAGTTGGCTGGTTGATTAGCACTAACCGTGCTGCCCAAAGCAGCAAAATTCCGCTTGAATAGCGGAACAGTGGCTTGAACAAAATTAAGGCCACATGCTGTTTCGGTATAAGTAGTAACTAGGGTACTGTTGCCGTTATTAACCTGACCCGGATTGAATTTTGGAGAGCCCGGACAATTCTGACACGGAGTGCCAGGCACCCATTGCACAAAGTTTTGCGATAGCCCTAAAATGGAAATCAGTAAAAAAAGTAATATCAGGTTTCCGGGGCGCATGGCATTTTTTTGTATTTAATAAAAGTAGGCTATTTTGCATGCCAATGCAAGATATTAACTCAGCCAAAGGGGGGATTTACTAAAAGCTACCGGAAAAGCTTTAAAATAAAGATTTCAGGCAGGAGTTTGCGGGGGCTCCATCACATGCCCGCATTTATTGCAGGTGCGCAGATGTTCGCTGCCATAAAACCGCTTAAACTCGCCCTGAAACTGAGTGGTAATATCGGTAAGGGTGAAATAGACTTCGTGAAGTTTATTGTTGCATTTTTCGCAAAACCATAGCAAGCCGTCTTTTTCCCCGTTCTTCTTTTTGTGCTCAACCACCAATCCGATTGTATTGGCAAAGCGGCGCGGATTGTGGGGTACTTTTGCGGGCAGCAAAAAAACATCCCCTTCTTTTATGGGTACATCCACGGCTTTGCCGTCTTCCTGAATTGTTACAACAATGTCACCTTCCAACTGGTAAAAAAACTCCTCCCCTTCGTTGTAGTGAAAGTCTTTACGTGAGTTGGGCCCACCTACCACCATCACAATAAAATCAGCGTCTTTGTAAACCACTTTATTGTTCACTGGTGGTTTCAGCAGGTGACGGTTTTCGTCAATCCATTTTTTGAAGTTGAAGGGACGTGTTATCATGAAGGCTAATTTAAATTAAAAAAAGCGGAATTGCTACCATTAGGCTTTTCTGACATACTCCGATTTAAGACCCATGGCCCCAAAGCCCTCTATTTTGCAACTGATGTTGTGATCGCCTTCCACCAGTTTAATGTTCTTTACCTTGGTGCCGGCCTTTACCGATTTTGAGGAGCCTTTTACCGGCAGATCCTTAATCACCACCACCGTATCTCCGTCAACGAGTGTATTGCCGTTGGCATCCACAATTTTCTCGGTTGTTTCAACTACTTCCGTTTCCACTTCCTCGGGATTCCATTCGTGAAAGCATTCTGGACATACTGCCAGCGAACCGTTGGAATAAGTGTACTCACATTTGCATTTGGGGCAGGGGGGGAGCTCTGTCATAAAATTAATATAAATTATTTACCATACTAAGGTAACGTTTTACCCGGTCAAAACACCGAATTGTGTCTATGAAAGGATTCCAAAAATAAACACGAGATATCAAAACAGTGGTCGAATCAGCTGCTTTTTTGTTGAGCTTTTTTAAACTTCTTTAAACACCACTCCTCCAATTCTCTCATCAAAGCCGCATCTTTTTTGGTTTTGTCTTTAAAGCCAAGCAGGTGCAGCACGCCATGAATCATTACCCGCTGCAATTCGGTTTCAAAATCAGTTTTAAATTTCCCTGCGTTTTCATGCACCCGCTCCACGCTTATCAGGATATCACCATGCAGCATTTCGCCTTCACTGTAATCAAATGTAATAATATCGGTAAGGGTATTGTGGTGTAAAAAATCCTGGTTTACTTTCAGCAGGTCTTCATCACGCATAAAAACGTAATTCAGTGTGCCGCATTTTTTTTTATGGTGCTCAATGACTGATTTTATCCAGGCAACCGTTTTTTGCTTGTTCCGGAGTTTAAACTCCACATTTTGTATTTGAAACGAGACAGCCATTACAAAGCAAGGGTGTCTTTTACAATGGTTGGCAACTCGCCGTGGTTACGCAGGCGCATCAAGGCCTCCACCTCTCTTATTGAGTGTTTAAACTCCTCCACGCCCGAGTAAAAAAGTTTTTGTTGCGCCTCAATTGTCTCGGTAAGTTTTTTCCCTTCTTTCATTTCCGATGCAACAAACCTGCCCGCTTCGGTGGCATTTACTTTGTGTTTACTAAGATCGGAAGCCAGTTTTTTTTGCTGATCCTGCATTAATTTGGCACGCGCCATCAGGCTTCTGCGGTTAATGCGGAAGGCCGTCAGGTTTTCTCCCCCGGTAATAAAACGCTGTAAATGGTCGGCTTCGGCTTTGCCAATTGTGTCATGTATGTTCTGTTTAATAAACTGCCGGTAGTACCCGTATCGTGTAATACAACGCTGTAGCAGTACGGTGTCCGTTTTTTCGAGCTCTTTTATTTTCTGGGTAATCGCTCCGCTCAGGCTGTCGAGGCTGCGGGTTTGCTGCTCATAAAGCGATTCGCCACCGCAGCGCGCAAGCGCAAGGCTAACTATACACAGGCAGGTAATGCGAATAAGCGGCATTAATTTATCATCTCAAAACCACAATAAGGCACCAGTGCTTTTGGTAGTTTTATTCCCTGTTCGGTTTGATTGTTTTCTAAAAGCGCTGCTACAATACGTGGCAGGGCCAGTGCGCTCCCGTTGAGGCTGTGTGCCAGTTGTGGCTTACCTTTTTCGTCGCGGTAGCGGCATTTCAAACGGTTGGTCTGAAAGGTTTCAAAATTGCTCACACTGCTCACTTCCAGCCAGCGCTGCTGTGCAGCACTCCACACTTCCAGATCATAGGTGAGGGCGCTTCCAAAGCTCATGTCACCGCCACACAGTTTCAAAATACGGAAAGGCAGTTCCAAATCGCGAAGCAGGCCTACGCTGTGTTGCAACATTTCTTCCAGTATGTCGTAGCTTTTGCTGGGGTGTACTATCTGCACAATTTCTACTTTGTCAAACTGATGCAGTCGGTTAAGTCCCCGCACATCTTTGCCATAGCTGCCGGCTTCACGCCTGAAGCAGGGGGTGTAGCCGCAGTTTTTTATAGGTAATTCTTCTTCTTTCAAAATCACGTCGCGGTAAATGTTGGTTACCGGCACTTCGGCGGTAGGTATCAGGTAAAGTTTGTCTTCGTTAATGTAGTACATCTGTCCCTCTTTATCAGGTAGCTGCCCTGTGCCGTAGCCACTGTCCTCGTTTACAACAATAGGAGGCTGTATTTCATAATAGCCCGCTGCGATGGCTTTATCTAAAAAGAAATTAATAAGGGCTCTTTGCAGGCGTGCGCCCTTGCCTTTATATACTGGAAAACCGGCGCCGGTGAGTTTCACTCCCAGTTCAAAATCTATAATGTTGTATTGGGCGGTAAGTTCCCAATGAGGCCTGGCACCGGCGTATAACTCAGGCTTTTTGCCCTCTTCCAGCACCACCTCATTATCTTCGGCGCTTTTGCCTGCCGGCACTTTAAAACTAGGCGTATTGGGTACAGTTACCAATATGGCCTGTACCTCTTTTTCTATCTGCTTTTGCTTTTCGTTCAGTTCCCGTTCCATGACTTTAAGTTCGCTGGTGCGGGCCATTATTTTTTCGGCTTCATCCACTTTTCCGGCACGCTTCAGGTCGCCGGTCTGGCGGTTTAGCGCGTTTGCTTCTGCCTTACAATCGTCGGCCTGTTTTTGGGCAGCGCGGCGGTTGTTATCCATTTCAATAATTTGGTTTATAATGGTCTCAGCGTCCTTAAAATTTTTCAGGTTTAAGCGCTTAATGACTTCATCTTTATTGTCGCGTATGTAATTTAGTTGTAACATATCTCTGTTTAATTTCTTTCCCGGGCTAACAAATTTAATGCTTTAATTATGCCCCAAGTTTATGTATTGTTTTTATTTTTTGTTCCTCTCTCTTTTTTAGGGCGCCCTTTGCCTTCGCGGGACCGATTCGGCGAAGCAAGGCGTGCTGGCCATTTCGGACTTCCCACGCTTTGATGTGGTACGACTTTTTTTGCTTCGGGCTTCGTTTGCGCGAAAAAGAGCCAAACCCTGCGAGTCCCTGGCGTAAAACTGCGCCAAGTACCTGGTACACTCCATGTTCCCGATTCGGGTTACTCAAACCAGGATATAAAAAAAGCCCGCCGGTTGTTTCTCCGGTGGGCTTTATATAGCTTTATCTTATCGCTTTACTTACGCTTTTTCCGAAGAAACTACGGAAACGTACGAGCGGTTGTCTCTTTTCTTTTTAAACACAACGGTTCCGTCAACCAAAGCGTAAAGTGTATGGTCTTTACCAATACCTACGTTTTCGCCCGGATTGTGTTTGGTGCCACGCTGGCGAACAATAATGTTGCCGGCAATGCACGTTTGACCTCCAAAGATTTTAATGCCTAATCGCTTACTGTGCGACTCGCGGCCGTTGTCTGATGAGCCCGCGCCTTTCTTGTGTGCCATGGTATTATTTTTTTATTTTAGGAACGTCCGGGTTTCCATTGAAAATCCGTTCATTCAAAAGTTGTTTTAGTCTTCTTTTTTCTTGCTTGTTTTTTTAGCGGCGGCCTTTTTAGCCGGCGCTTTTTTTGCCGGTTTTTCGGCTACCGGTTCGGTCGCTGTTTCTTCCACTGCGGGGGCAGCTTCAGCTGCAGGAGCAACGGGCTTTCGGTGCATAATGTGAACGTGTTTTACAGCGCTCAACTCTTCCGTTACGCTTTCGCCTTTACCCAACACACCCTGAATAAGAATCTGGGTGAACTGCTGACGGTGGTTGTTCCACTTTTGGTGAGTTTTGCGGCGTTTTTTCTTAAACACAGCCACTTTATCTCCTTTAAAGTGACCAATTACGGTGGCAGCTACTTTAGCGCCATCTACGGTGGGGTTGCCTACTGAAACCTTGCCGCCGTTGTCAATCAACAACACACGATCAAATTCCACTTTGGCGCCCTCGTTAGCCTCTAGGCGGTGAACGTAAACTTTGTTGCCACGTTCCACTTTAAACTGTTGCCCGGCTATTTCTACAATTGCGGACATGCGGTATTATTTAAATTGTTAATAAATATCCCAAAAAGGGGACGCAAATATACTGCTTTTACCGGAACGGGCAAATTTTATTATTTCCCGCTCCTTTGCCTCAATAAAGCAGGATTTAACTATGAAAACAAGATTTAGGTCTTTAGTGTAAAAGTAACGAAAATACAAACAAGTTATGGCGATTTTAGCAAGCCCGGATCGCAGGCATTAGATTTCACCCTGCAAATTGTACCAGTTATAAAATGAAGCAGTAATCTGGTGAGCGCCCGTTAACCGAATTGGATTTAAAGAACTAATTTCAACAAAGCACTTTAAGGTAAAAATTTAAAACCTGATAATGAAAAAAATACTACTGGCCCTTCTGCTGATTAATGTTTCTGCCAGAGGGCAAAACTTAAACTCACAATTGCGTACCTGTTACCCATTTGATGGCAACACGCAGAATTATGCAGTCAGCGGTTCTGTGCTGAATGGCAGCTCTTCAAATGTGGGATTTTCAACGGGGCATACCGGGGCAAACAGCACGGCGCTTCACCTCAATGGCAGTGTAGCCAGTTATGTTTCGCTCCCATCGCACAACTTTATTAAAGCCCAGCAAGTTTCGGTATCGGCCTGGTATTACGCTGATACCATTCAGGATTCCTATCTGATTTTTACGGCTAACAACTGTGGCTTTAACGATGAAGCCTATGCGCTGGTATATAAGGTGAATAGCTTTATGACCGAAATGGCGAGTGGCGTAAATGGTTGCAGCCGCACACAGGTTTTTTCTTCGGCGATTACAGCCAATACCTGGTACCATGTTGTTTTCTGTATTGATACTACTGGCGTGCAGTTGTATGTCAATGGTGTGCTCACATCCCAAAGCCATAACCTTTCGTGGGACTACTCGCAGGGTGCAAACGTGATTATTGGCAATAGCCTGAACCCGGCACTTCAGGCACCATTTTTGGGCAAGGTGGATGATTTAAGAATTTATGACAGAATTTTAACGCAGGCCGAAGTAAATCTGTTATATACAACAAGCCCTTCGTGTATCAGCAATGCTACTGGTATAGCTTCTGAGGGGTTTAACTCGGAAGCAGAGTGGACAATCTACCCTGTGCCTGCCAGCGGATTACTCACAATTCAATCAAACAGCGGTCATGAGGTTTCAGGTGTAAAAATTATGACACTGTCCGGAGCTTTGGTAAACGATATGCCCTGTAGTGCCAATCAAATTAACGTTTCGCAGCTTTCATCAGGATTATTTTTGTTGGAAAT
>CALMNJ010000120.1 GCA_937868675.1 uncultured Bacteroidota bacterium
CAGAAGTTGGCGAAGAAGGTGTGCCGATTGTACCAGTTCCTGAAAGCAATGTCCATGCACCAGTTCCTGTTGTTGGAGTATTTGCAGCCATTACAGTATTAGCTGCACAAACTGATTGTGATGGTCCTGCACTGGCAATGGAGGGTGTTAACTCCCTGCGAATTGTAACGGTAGCTGTATTGACAGGGCATCCTGAACCGCTGATTGTCCAAACAAACTGATTGTTTCCTAATCCTAAATTAGTAATAGTTGAGTTTGGAGAATTAATTGAGGTAATTGTACCCGAACCTGATAATAAACTCCAGGTCCCTGTTCCTGTAGTTGGTGTATTGGCTGCCATAGTTGCCGTAGTGGCGCAGACCGTTTGATTTGATCCTGCATTAGCAAGGGAAAGAACAACTCCGCAGCCGCATTTGGCCACCATGATATTACTGTTAGTATTGACAGCTAAAGTGGTTGTTCCGAAAGTAGATGGGCCTGCATAACTACCACCTATGTAAGCGTCAGCCACACTATTAAGTCCGATACCAAACGCGTTGTCAACCCCGGTTCCTCCACCTGAAGTTGCGTAGTAAAATGCGTTGTTAGAAGAAAAAGAACTGATAAAAACATCTGTTGTATTGGTAAGAGTTAGAACTGGGCCACCCATAGCGGTAAAATTTAAATTTCCACTATAATATCCTGTGAGATAAACCCTACCGAGAGGGTGATAAGTAATTGAGTTCGCTACGTCGTTAACGGCTCCTGTACCCGGAATATGCCGCACCCACTGGTAAGTGCCGGTTGTTCCCAACATTTTAGCCGCAAAAGCATCAATACTTCCCACAACAGTTTGAGTGAATACGGGGCCCGGGTTTGGAAACAGCGCATTGTTACTTATCCCACCAGAAATATATAAATCGCTTCCGTCGGTGGTGATTCCTCTACCCTGATCATTTCCTGCTGAAGAAACATTGGTAGCCCAGCTAAAGCCGCCGGTTTGAGTATAAGCGATAACAAAAATATCACTGTTGGGCGATGTTTGAATTGGTAAACTAACGGCCTGCAGAGCTCCGACACTGTTGTAAATAGAAAGCGTATTACGATAATCTCCGATAACATAAACACGATTAGCATCAGCAGTAACATCCAAGCCTTCTTCTGCCTGATTACTTCCTGCGGAAGCAACCCATTGTACAATTCCGTTTAAATCATACTCCGCTACAAACATATTATTGCCAACTTGTGCCGCCGCAGTAACAGCCGTAACAGTGGATGCGCCTGAAGAC
>CALMNJ010000121.1 GCA_937868675.1 uncultured Bacteroidota bacterium
CTTAATCTGATCTGTAATCAGTGTGGTGTTTTCGTCAATCCCTTCCAGTATCTCCACCCAGTCACCCGAAATAAATCCGGTTTTCACACTTACTTCACCTTTATCCTTGGTGCGAACCATGTTGCCATAACTTAAAAATACTTTGGGAATAACCAGCGCATTTTTTTTGTTTTTTGTAATAATGTTGGCCTGAAGCTGGGTTCCGGCAATACGGAAGTCCAGCTTATCGTTAAATATTGCTTTGCAAAAAAACGATTGCGACTGCTCATCAAACGAAGGATAGATTTCGGTGATGCGGCCATTGTAGTTTTTATCTTTCACTGTGTTAAGCTGAAGAATGACTTCCTGACCGACCTTTATTTTCGAAATGTTGGTTTCATCCACACTCAGTTTTGCGTATATGAGGTCAGCGTCCCCTATCACGGCAATCACATCGCCGCGGCGCACGTAGTCGCCTACCTCCCTGAGTCGTTTGTAAACCTTGCCACCAACCACGGCTTTTAGTTCATTGTTATCATTGGATACGGCGCTCACATCGCGTTGCGAACGCTGCATAATGAGCTGTTGTTCGGTTTGCTGTTTCAGGAGACGGTAATTCTGTTCGGCGTTTAAATAATTGGTGAGCGATGTTTGGTATGTCAGTTTTGCATTTTCGCTTTCGAGTTTGGATACGCTGTTGCTCTGCAGTAGTTTTTGGTAGCGCATGTTTTGTAAGGAATCCTGAAGGAGTTTTTCGTGCATGAGCTGCATGTTTTGATGTGCCTGGCGCAAGGTGGGCCCGTCTTTACTCGCGTTCAGGCCCGCGAGGTTTAACAGATTCTCGGCGCTCACCGCACTTATGGCGTTGGTTTTATTGTCAATTAACGCAAGTACCTGGCCGTTTTTTACCGTGTCGCCGTCATCAAAGCGTAATTCCAGAATGTAGCCTTCGGTTTGTGCGGTAAGGTTATATTTTTTTTCCGGCTCAAGGGTGCCGGGTGCAAACACGGTTTCGGTGATGTCTTTCCGTTCAGGTTTGGCTTCATTGGTTTTTTTTCCGCACGAAGCAAAAAGAAGCGCAAACAGCGCCAGGATTGAAAAAATATGTTTCATTTCACAGAATTATTAATCATGATGCGAGCCCTTGCGTACTCCAGCGCCGCACGGGCCGACAGGTAATTGAGTTCGCTCGCCAGCACATCGTTAAATGCAATCAGCAGGTTATCGGCCGGCAAAATGCCTTCGCGGTATTGATTCATGCTTTTGCCATAGTTGGCTTGTTTTAATTCCATGAGTTGGCGCGCCACATCGTATGATGTAAGGCTTTTGTCAAGTTCAATTTCAAGGTTGCGGTTGGCCACATCGTTTTGCAGTTGCTGGTGTGAGGCATTGAGCGCTGCTATTTTGTAATTAATCTTACTTGTGTAGTTCTGTGAAAGTCGGTTTACATCGGGAGGAATGGGCATCGTTATCCGCAGGCCAAAATATTTTGACTGAATCCACTGCGCTTTACTGTCGAAAAGCGAGGTATTGCTGTTTTGCTGCCAGCCCTGATAATACACCAGCGAAACAACGGGAAGTGTGGCAAGGCGGCCCGCATTAAGTTCGCTGCGCATATACCTACTTTGCTTTTGAAGGTAGCGCGCTTCGAGTGTGGAGCCGGGTTTGAGTGCGGCAGTTTCTGTGATCTTATTGTTACCGATACTAAGTGGGGTACCAGGTGCAATGTCGCATAAAACGCGCAGTGCGTTGAGTTGCTGTTCGCGGTTGTTTTTAATTTGTTGAAGCTTGTCTTTTACCACAAGGCTGTTTGCTTTCGCATTGTTCAGGTCCTGCTCACGTGCCACACCCAGATCAACTTTGCTGCTCACGATCCGAACAATGGAGTCGGCGGCGGCAAGATTTTTTTCACTGGCGGCCATCTGGTCTT
>CALMNJ010000122.1 GCA_937868675.1 uncultured Bacteroidota bacterium
TGTGTCACATACAATTCGGCCAGCTGCAAAGCCAAAATTAAAACCAACGGCAGTTTATCTGTAACAGCCCGTGGGTTTTGCTGGGACACCATTCCTCATCCCAGTTTTTTTAGTCAGCGTTTTGTTGCCGGTTCAGATACCGGATCATTTAATTTCACATTTTACCCACTCAATCCAAATAAAATATATTACACCAGAGCCTTCGCCATCACCTCACGCGACACTGCCTACAGCCAGGAGCAATCATTCAAAACGCCTGCGCCCTGGCAGGTTGCAAACAACAGCCTTAAACCTCGCTACGATGTGTTTTATGGTTACAATAATGCACTTTATGGTATTTACATGGATCTTGGCGATTCACTGCTTGACGTGTCGTTCAACGACGGCGTGAGCTGGCAAAGCATCCGAAACAACCTGCGCGGTAATATTAATTGCATGCTTGGTAAAGATAATTTTCTTTTTACGGGCGGCGACGGTGTATGGCGTTCGGACAATAATGGTGGCATCTGGACCAAAATGAGCAGTTTTCCTGACGGCACAAATGTAAGTTGCCTTTATTCTGACCTCAATGGTGTACTTTATGCCGGAACCTATTCAGGAAAAGGCATTTATTACTCTTACAACAATGGTACAAACTGGCACAACTCAGGCCTCACCCTCTCAACAACCGATGCAGTCTTTTCTATTTATATGCATAAAAATACGCTGTTTGCAGGCACTTCAGGCGGCATCTATGTATCGAAGGATTACGGCGCAAGCTGGACTAAAAAAAGCCCGCTTACCGGAACAACCCCGTTTTACGCTCACTTTTTTGGCGTTATCGGAGATCGCGTCTACGCGGCTTCTTCATACAACTATTCACAGCTTTATTACAGTATCAACCAGGGCACCAATTGGAATTCGACAAACAATTGTTTTTATCCTTACAATGTAAATAGTCTTATTGACAATAATGGCAGCCTTTACATAGCTTCCTATTTAAGCGGCGTTAGCACCCAGTATTACGATGGTGTTTCGTCAGGCTGTAGTTTTCTGAACCTCGGACTCAATGCGCCACAACAATCGTATGGTAAACTGGTACTGCTGGGCAATAAATTGTTTCTGCTTGATAATTCGCTCTCTGGCCCCGTGGTGCTTTACCGCATGGATCTAAGCCAGTAAAACAAGTTGATATCTAAACACAGCTATAAAAAAACCGGATGGGCCAGCCAATCCGGTTTTAGAATGATCATCGCGGACTTAAAGTTTTTTGAGAGCAGTTGCAAACCTTTTGAGTATCTCCTCTTTACCCAAAAGAGCCAACATATCAAACAAGTGAGGCCCGCCAGCCGCACCGGTCAATAATACGCGCAAAAGCTGCATGTCAATTTTTCCTTTTTCTTTTACAAGTGCGTCAAAAGCCGCGTGAATTGCCTCTGTGTTCCAGCTATCTAGAGTTTCAAGTACAGTTTGAAGTTCTTTCATTAGTTCTTTACTCTGTGGATTCCACTTTTTTGCAATCACTGCCTCAACCTGAAGTTTAGGTTCTTCAAAAAAGTAACTTCCATGATCCCAGAATTCTTTTACGAATTGAACTTTTTCCTTGACTAGTTTGCAAAATTCGACCAGGAACTCATCTTTGCGGCTATGGTTTCTTTGTTTTAGAATCTGCTTAAACTCTTCGGCAAGCTCATCATCGCTGCGTTTACGCAAATACTGCTGATTAAACCATTTTGCTTTTTCAGGGTCGAACTTGGCACCACTTTTATTTACACGTTCAAACTCAAACAATGCGGCCATTTCGTCGAGCGACATAATTTCCTGATTGTTGCCCGGATTCCAGCCAAGCAGGGCCAGTATATTTACAAATGCTTCCGGATAATATCCCGACTCCCGATATCCTATATAGGGCGTGGATTCGCGCGGATCCTGCCAGCTTAGCGGAAACACCGGGAACCGGGCTTCACGCTTTGAAATTTTTCCATTACCGTCAGGGTTTAATATCAAAGGGAGATGAGCCAGCTTTGGCATTTCGCTTTCAAGACCAAGATAACGGTAAATTAAAATGTGTGCCGGTGCACTGGGCAGCCATTCTTCGCCACGCACGGCATGCGAAATCTGCATTTCAATATCATCCACAATATGCGCTAAATGATAGGTAGGCATGCCATCGCTTTTCAAGAGCACTTTATCGTCAACCTGCGATGAGTTTACTACTACCCATCCACGGATAATATCGTGAAAACGAATTTCCTCATTGCGTGGTACTTTTAACCGTATCACATGTTTTTCGCCGCCGTCAAGCAGGCGTTTCACCTCGTCATCGGGCAGGGTAAGCGAGTTGCGAAGGGTTTGGCGTGTTACTGCATTGTATTGCCATGAAGTAACTTTTGCCGCCTCCATGCGTTTGCGTACCTCCTCCAGCTCTTCGGCAGTATCAAATGCATAATAGGCATGGCCCGATTCAATAAGTTTATCAGCATATTTTTTGTAGATACCGGTTTCCTTGCGTTCGCTTTGCCGGTAAGGCGCATGAGGTCCATCGCCAAAACCAACCCCTTCGTTAGGTGCAATGCCGCACCATTTCAGTGCGTTCACAATATACTCTTCCGCACCTGGTACAAAGCGGGTCTGGTCGGTATCCTCAATCCGCAGAATAAAATCGCCACCATGTTTTTTGGCGAATAAATAATTAAACAAAGCTGTGCGCACACCGCCCATGTGCAAACCACCGGTAGGGCTGGGTGCAAATCGCACTCTCACGCGTTTTTCCATAGGCTGCAAAGATACTTGAAATGTTTTATATAGGCAGGTAATGATGCGTACCAAATTTTCCCTTTTGGCACCTGTCCCCGCTGAAAAAGCGTGGCCACCGGGCTTTTCGCTTCAAGCTTCTCAGTCCTTTGCTGTGCTTGTAGGGTTGCGCTGGCTTCCTCCGGTCGCCTACCCGCCCAACCAGCACAATGCAAAGCCCTTTTGAAGGCTTTCCGCTTCAATCCCTGGCGCTGTATGCGAAATAATAGTACATTAACACTTCAATTTGCTTTTATGCCGCAAAAAGATTTTTTCGAAATGGCTCATTCCCAAAGGACGCGTAAGCAGCTATGGCGCCATTGCGGCATATCTGGGCGCACCCGGCGCAGCACGCCAGGTGGGATACGCCATGAACGGAGCCCACCGGGTAAAACCAAAAGTCCCTGCGCACCGGGTTTTAAACCGTATTGGCCTGCTTACAGGCAAACACCATTTTGAAACGCCTTTTCAGATGCAGGAACTTCTTGAAAAAGAAAAAGTGAAAGTAAAAAAGGATCAGGTGGTTGATTTTAAAAAACTATTCTGGGATCCGGCAAAAGAACTGAAGCTTTAGGATGGACTACGTTACGCCGATACGCCCGCGAAAAAGAAACCTTCTGGACTTTGTGGCATTCACGTTCATTCTTTGTCTGGTAATTGTGTATCGCTCTCAGCTGCTCACTCAATTTTCGTTTGTTTATACCGATAGCGATCAAACCATTATGTGGGAGGCACTCCGGAATTATTCTGAAGGCGCTTTTCACGAACCCCGCTTCTATGGACAGGCCTACAACACATTCCTGGAGGCCTTTGTGGCCATTCCGTTTTACCGCGCCGGCATCCCGGCCTATAAAGCCCTGCCGATAGTGAGTGTAATGCTTGCTTTGTTGCCATTTGTTCTTGTTTCATTTTTCACGCTTTTGCATCGGTCGGTGTTACACGCACTTATTATTCTTACCATCCCCCTCATGCTGCCTCATGAATATGGCTTGATAACCTCCATGCCGCGGGGTTTTGTTACCGGTATCTTTTTTGCCGGTATTGGTTGTATCAGTGTACTTTTTCCAAAAAAAAACTGGGCTTTTTCTTTTTTGTCATTCACCACCCTTCTCGGGTACATTGCCAATTCAAATGCGGTGCTATTATCGGCGGCCTGCCTGTTTTATTTATTTCTTATCAATTTCAAAAAC
>CALMNJ010000123.1 GCA_937868675.1 uncultured Bacteroidota bacterium
TTTGTTTTTTTTTTTTTTTTTGCCATTGATCAGCGTTACCCGCTTTTTGACGAGTCGCTGCTCAATTTGCGAATCCTGAATGAATATTCGTGTGTTTATACTTTTCGTTTTGCTTCCCGACTTAATCTGTTGCTTAAAAAAAAGGAAGGTAGTAGGGCAAAAACCAACCTGGTGAAGGTAAGAGAATACAAGGCTACTATTTTTGACATAATGCCCCTGGAAAAAGACAGGTACTATAAGCTGCGCCTTTCCAACAGTATAAGTGGTTCTTTTTACAGCCTGTTTGTTCATTCACCGGAAATAAATGTGTTTTTCCATACGGCCGACAATCAATGGAGAAAGTTCAGATCATCTATTAAACTTCTTGAAACCGGGGTGTTTGGCGATTATTTTTTCGGGACTACCGAAGATGTTTATCACTACCTGAAAGGTGATAGTATAAATGTAGGAAATAAAATAATATCTTTCAGGTTAAGTATGCCGCAGGGTGGGCTTTTTAATAAAGACATGACCGTGGAGGAATATAAAATAGCAGCGCAATGAAAGTTTGTATCATTACAGGATCTTCAGGTTTAATTGGCAGCGAATCGGTTGCGTTCTTCGCTTCGAAGTTTGACAAAATAATCGGCATTGATAATAATATGCGTGCCGTTTTTTTTGGTCAGGATGCTTCTACCGAGTGGAACACCATTCGCCTGAAAGAAAACATTAAAAATTTCGAGCACTATTCTGCCGATATCCGTAATATGGAAGCGGTAGAATCCATTTTTGCGAAATACAAAAGCAGCATCAGCCTCATTGTACATACGGCAGCGCAACCCAGCCACGACTGGGCAGCACGCGAACCAATTACAGATTTTACAGTAAATGCAAACGGCACGCTTAACTTGCTTGAGGCAACACGCCTCCATTGTCCGGAGGCGGTTTTTATTTTCACCTCAACCAACAAAGTGTATGGCGACACCCCCAATTTTTTGCCATTGATAGAAAATGAACACCGTTGGGAAATAGCCGAATCGCACCCCTATTTTAAAGAAGGTATTGACGAAAACATGAGTATAGACCACACCAAACATTCGTTGTTTGGTGCATCCAAGGTTGCTGCCGACGTTCTGGTACAGGAATACGGACGCTATTTCGGCATGAATACCGGAGTATTCAGGGGCGGATGTCTTACAGGACCAAACCACTCCGGCACTCAGCTTCACGGTTTTCTTTCGTACCTCATGAAGTGTGCCATTACCGGCGACAAGTACACCGTATTCGGATATAAAGGCAAACAGGTGCGCGACAACATACACAGTTGGGATCTGGTAAACATGTTCTGGTTTTTTTACCAAAACCCGCAGCAGGGTGAGGTGTACAACGCGGGAGGTGGCAGATTCTCAAACTGCTCGATGGCCGAAGCCATTACTTTGTGTCAGGAAATAACAGGGAAAGAGATGAACTACGCTTATTCAGAAACCAACCGGATAGGCGATCACATCTGGTGGATCAGTGATTTAAGCAAGTTCAGAAATCACTATCCAGGATGGTCGTGGAAATACGACATCAGGGATATTCTGAGTCAGATTCACAAAAACATGAGCGCCAGACAACACGTGACTCAAACCGGCTAATAGTTCTGAAATCCAGTACGAAGTGAATAATAATGTTATTGTAAACGTTTAACGATGGCCGCTATTTAATCATTTAAATGAAACTAAGCATTGTAATACCCGCGTACAACGAGGAGGCCTCGATTACAGAAACCGTTGATAAAATAGAAGAAGCTTTTGCCAATGTAAAAATTGACCACGAAATATTTGTGGTGAACGACAATTCAAAAGATAACACACTTGGCGTGCTGGCTGAACTTTCAAAAAAATACCCTACGCTTAAGTACGAAACCAACAAAGGCCCCAATGGATTCGGGTATGCAGTTAGGTACGGACTAGAGCGGTTTTCGGGGGATTGCGTGGCGGTGATGATGGCTGATCTTTCGGACTCGCCTTACGACCTTATTAAGTTTTACACCACCATGCTGGAGGGGAACTACGACTGCGTATTTGGCAGCAGGTTTATTAAGGGCGGTAAACTGATTGATTATCCGGGCTTAAAAAAAGTCATCAACCGCATTGCCAACAAAATTATTCAACTGGTCATGGGCATAAAGTACAACGACACAACAAATGCGTTTAAACTTTATAAACGACACACCATTGAAGGCATAAAACCGTTTCTTTCACCACACTTTAATCTTACCATCGAACTGCCTCTGAAAGCCATTATACGGGGCTATTCGTACAAAATCGTCCCTAATTCCTGGACCAACAGAAAACATGGAGAGTCAAAATTAAAAATACGGGAAATGGGAAGCAGGTACTTTTTTATTTTAATGTACTGCTTTATTGAAAAGTTCTTCTCGAGGGGAGATTTTAAGAAGAAATGGTAACGACGTACCGAAAAAATCCGAATGTTTATTAACTAATTACTCACTGCCGGTCGGGTTTAGTTCTATTTAAACAGTGCGCTTAGTTCCGTAAGAATGAGGTAAATGAAAAAAGGAGTTAAGAAACAAAAGTAAAGCGGGTTATAATTCCACACGCTTTTACAAAATACATGACAAACTAAAACCGTTATGGTTCATTCTGCGCATCCTGACCAGTATAATCCAGCCAATTATAAATATACAACAACACAAAAAACGGAAATCCATTTAAAAAGTAGTGCCCCTGCCTGAACAGGTTTAACAGAATCATTACCAGGATAGAATTACTGATAAGCCAATGATCCGTTTCGTTTTCCTCATTTCGGCGCACATAACATTTAAACACTAAAAAAATAAAAATTCCGGTTCCAAAAATTCCGGTTTCTGAAATAAGCCGTAAAAACATTGAATTGGCATCCGCGCCGTTAAGATTAAAACCATACGTTTTGATGCCTTTTGCCAGTGAGTATTTTTCGAAGGCCACCGGATGTGAACCTATACCAGATCCAAACAAATAATTATTCTTAAAATTTTCGGACGTTACATGGTAGTTATTATACAAAATGAAAGAGGAACCGTGTGTCTCACCCAACTTGAATTCTTCGCCTGAAAAAAGGGCAATCAGACTGTCGTACCGCTCCTGAAAATCTTTCACGTTAAAATACAAAATCGAAAACAAAGCTATCAATAAAGGAACGAAGACGATAAAATAACGGAAAAGACCGAAGCTCACTGCAAGTAAAACAAATGTGATAAAAATACCGGTTTGCCCAAGTCCTGAAAAAGACAAAACGTAAACAATAATTATTATCCAACTCTGAAATCTGTTTAAATAAGTGGTTTCTTTACGCAGCATATTATACACCGCGATAAAAAACGCCGGAGAAAGAACACTCGCCAGATGTGTTGGCTCAGCAAAAATGCCATTTAAACGCAATCCGAAAATGCCTCCGGGCGAAAAACTCCACTTGTTTAGAATATAGCCAAAATCATATCCGTACTGAAATCCAACCAGAAAAGAAATAAACTGACCCAACGCTATCAACGCTGCCAAATAACATCCCTTCAGATACCAGTAAAAAAGCAGTTCTATGTTGTAAGAATACTCAACAATTACGTAGTAGTAAAAAAAATACGAAAGCATTAAGCCCGTATACACTTTAAAGAACAACTCATAGGTGCTATTATTCACGAACACGTTTAGCAGACCAATAACTAACAATATCAAAAAAGTACCGAGCAAAGGTTTATTAACCGGGTGACGGAAGAAGAATACTGGTAATAAAACAAGGAATACCGTATACCCGAAATAAAACTCAAATGGTTCCTTAAAAAAAATGTAACTATTTATAAATATTGACAAATAAATAAATATTACAAACAGTAAATCTGATCTGCTCGTCAATGCTATTCTAGATCCTTTCATCACTTTAAAGTATGATTAGTTTTGTCAACATCCAATTAACACCTGGTATCCTTGGAAACCATAAATTATAAAATTCCGACACCTTAAATATCAGTAACCTGAACCAACCAAAGGAACCCGTCAATTTCTGTTCCCAGAGTTTTCTCTTTAATTCTGAATACTCCTGCCTGGTAATACGAGACTCCCTAACATGGTAATATAACTGAAGGCTTGCTGCCATTTTTGTGCCCCAGAGAAATTTAAGCAAAGAAACGTCAACAAGGGGTGAAAATTTATTGCAGTATCTTACCGCAGAGTCCACCCATCGTTCCAGAAAAATATACGCGCTGAAATTCTTCCGCTCTTCATCAATTCTGTAAAAACAGTCGGGTTCGCCATCAATACAAACGAAGTTAGGCGACCTTAAAAGAGCCCGCGTATGCAGCTCCACATCCTGCATGCGTTGAAACGAAACGTCAAACCCTCCCAGCTTCACTACAAAGTCTCTTTTCCAGATAGGCTGCATGGTTTGCCAGGGCAATTTATGGGCCAAAAAATCGCTCAGTGCATTTTTTTTTCGTGGCTTCCAGCAATGCGGATTGTCGCCAACCGATTTATTAAAAACCTGCATGGTGAACACGGCAAAATTCAATTCATGGTTTGAGTCCATGATTTTTACCCTTTTCATCAGGCAGTCTGTTGCCAGTAAATCGTCTGCATCAAGAAAAATGATGTAAGTACCACGCGACATTTCAATGCCTATGTTGCGACAGTGATTAGCCCCTTTCGTGTTTTTGTTTAAAACAAGTTGTATCCGGCCATCTTTTTCGCAGTAAGCCTTGATGCATTTTTCAGTGCCATCCGTTGAGGCGTCGTCCACTGCAATAAGTTCCCAGTTAGTGTAACTTTGCGCCAGCACCGATTCAATGGTTTGCCCGATCATCGCTGCTTTATTGTAGCTGGGCATAATTATAGAAACGCACGCCGTCATGAAAAGCGCCGTTTTTTAGGCGTCAATAAGTTTGGTAAGTTGTGCGGTAAGATTTTTTATTGAAAACTCCTCCACATTAAACGTTTCCGGAAATTTGTTGTCATTTTCAAAATCTTCAACAATCTTAAGTAAGTTGTTTCTCATGTTATCTTCGCCAATGTGATATCCGATTTTGTTTTCCGTAACAAAATAGGCGGTAAACCCAGGTTTGGAAAAAACAATCGTCTTTTTTCTGAATTTAATATACTCACAGAATTTAGTGCTTAGGGAATAATTTATATCATCCGTCAGAAATAGCATGGCCAGATCGCATTGGGCAATCAGCGAATTTACCTGCTTTACATCGCTATAATATCCAAACACAAATCGGTTTGCAAGAGCGGGCGGTACCATGTTTTTAATGGCATCGAGGCCGTTTCCGAAAAAATAAAATCTAAATTTTTGAAGCCTGTCGTCGTTAAGTGCTTCTATTAGTGCTTTGAAAAGGTATTGCGCCTGCCCGTAAAAAGTACCCGTAAAGGCTAAATTAATATAATCCTGGCTTAATTTTAAATTATCATCGTTCCTGATTCCGGTTTCTTCGTGATCATATCCGTTGGGTAAGGTAATAAACCTGGTGTCGTCAGCCTGGTATAGCTTCCTGAAATATCCGGTGAGGTGTTCGTTTACAAGAAGCACTTTGTCGTAATGTCTGAACACCGTTCGCTCTTCGTTTTGTTCAACAGCCAGCCGGGTTGGCGACATTTTGTCGAACGCATAAGAAGTAGCATTGCTTGTCCAGGGGTCGCGCACATCGGCAATTAACCTCAGATGTTTAAATTCCTCTTTAAGCGGGCTAACCTGTGAAAAAAGTGAGAATGGCGCTCCACTAACAATCACTGTGTGAATGTCTTCTTTAGTAATAATTTTTCTACAGGCACTCTGAACCTGCTCTCTCCAAAAAACAGCTCTGTCATAGTAATTCCCTTTGGTTTGTAATTTCACATACATTAGACTTAGCTTGTATTTAATACGTCCAATAAATGAAGTTGGAAATAAAATGAGGGCCTCCGGGTATTTAAGTGGTAATAAAGTTACCTCTACGCCCTCAATATCGGACACCCATTCCGATTTTTTTGTGAAGGGGTTCTTTGCTGCAACCACATGAACCTTATATCCGCTTTTGACAAGATATTTCGAGAATTTTGCCCATCGCCTGCCACCCACTCCCGGAAAGGGAGGAAAGGTATAACAAACAATAAGTATGTTAGGTTTCCTGTACAAACCCTAATGACTCCTTAAGCGCCTGTAAAGCCTGTAAAAAGGCCGGGCCGTAGAGATCAGTTTGAAATAAAGGTCCCATTTGCCTTTATCAGTTGGGAATTCATCATGCCGGTGGATAGGAGCTTTCATATACTCCTCAAAGCTTTGTTTTGTGAATCCGAGTTTTTTAATGACAAACTCCATGTCTGTTTTAAGTTGCGTTTCGTTGTAACCCGGCAATGCGAACTCCTCCAGCGCCTGTTGCCGTGTTATTTGTCCTGCCTGAATCAGAATGGAGAGATGAAACTGTCTTTTGTCAAACCCGAATTTTTCTTTCAGAATATATCCCTGATAGAATCGGGTGAATACATTTTCGTAATGTTTACCACCATAATCACGCCAGCCCAACTCACGCTTTATAAGTTCTTTCACTTCGGCCTTGTTATAGTTGGTGTAGTTGAGGAGGTAGAGATAGTTTAGTTTACGATCAATCATCCTCTGCCGCCAAAAACTGTATATCGGAAAAGTTTTAAAAGGAACCTTACCAAACTTTTTATGTATTGCAGAGATGTTCACAACATCCATTTTGTCGTGGCGCCAGCTTTTTGGCAAATAGGTTCCTTCAGTAACCACATTATGTCCGGTGAGAACAAATTTTATTCCGTGTTCCAATGCTGCTTTATAGCCGCACGCTATCAAGGCGTAATCATATGGCAATTCCAGATCAACGACGCCTGCTTTAAAAAAGGATAGCTGGATATCCTTAATTTCTTCCCAATCAAGCACCAGGGTGTACAGATCGAACCCTGTTTTAGAAACAATGTTTTCGATATTTTTAACTGCCAGCTCCGAGTTCCATCCATTATCACAATGCAGTTAAAAATATCGAACCCTGTTTTAGAAACAATGTTTTCGATATTTTTAACTGCCAGCTCCGAG
>CALMNJ010000124.1 GCA_937868675.1 uncultured Bacteroidota bacterium
ATACCCGAAACTTTCTTTCGCTTATACAACTAAATTCTGTTGTATAGGCGAAACCTGGGTTCGTACACGGTTTGCACCCGTAACCGCTGGTTTGGTCTGTTTTTGTTCCCTTTCCTTCTTCCATTCCGCTTTTGGCCGGGGCCTAAACCCCTTCAACGAAGTTAAACCAATTTAAGCCACCGGCAAATTATTAACCCCGCCCGGCTTGCTCTATTTTGTGGCAATACCTGGCACCTAAATGGGTTTAGATTTGCAGTGTGGCGCTTATTTTGAAACACCCCAACAACAAGCCTCCCTTTATTGGCATTGGCTTTAGCAGCGAGCATGCCTTAAAGGGCCAAAACATGCATGCCGAAATAGTTGAAAAATACCACGAAGCCATGTACGAGGTGCATATTGAACACACGCCCGGCAGCCTTAACCTGCGCCTTAAAACAAAAACGCCATGTCGGTTTGAAATGGCGTTTTTGTTTTGGTAATGCACTTTTAGTTCCAGCCTCCGCCAAGTGCCCGATAAATATTAATCCGTGCATGAAGTTGCTGCATTTTTGTATCAATGAGTTCAAAACGCGATTCAAGTGCGTCGCGCTGAGTCATGAGCACTTCCATGTAATCGGCCCGTGCCGATTTAAAAAGGCCGGTTGATATTTCGATAGACTGGTTAAGCGCTTCCACCTGTTTGGTTTTAAGGCTGTAACTTTTTTTGAGATTGCTCATGTTCGATAGCTGGTTCGAAACTTCAATATAGGCGTTCAATATGGTTCGCTCATAATTGTAAGCCGCCTGCACCTGCCTTGAATTCGCCGAGTAATAGTTCGCTTTTATGGCGTTCCTGTTTATTACCGGCCCAATAAGATCGCCGGCCAGATAATAGAGCATAGACTCTGGCGTAGTAAACAAATATTTACTGTTAAATGCCTGGTAACCCGCCCCGGCCCGAATCATGAGCGAAGGATAAAATTCAGCACGCGCCACTTTCACATCCAGTTTGGCTGCAGCCAGTTCCTGCTCGGCTTTGCGTATATCGGGCCTGTTAAGTAAAAGCTGTGATGGAATCCCGGAGTAAACGGTGTCCACCAACATGTCAACCAAAATACCCTGGTTTCTTTGAACTGGTTGCGGGAAACGGCCCACCAGAAAATTGACCCTGTTTTCAGTTTCCACAATCTGCTGCTGTATGTAGTACAGCCTGCTTTGATTTTTCAGTACCTCGGCTTCAAATTTGCGCACCGCCAACTCGGTTACCTTTGCCATTTGTTTTTCAAGCCTCACGATCTCGAGCGCGTTTTGCTGGATTTCAATATTCTGGCGTAAAATTGTTAACTGGTTGTCCAGGGCTATCAATTCAAAATAAGCAGAAGCGATTTCGGAAATGAGATTTGTTACCATGAAGTTCTTCCCTTCGTTAGTGGAAAGGTACCTGTACACTGCCGATTTACGGGCGTTGCGCAGCTTTTTCCAGATATCCACTTCCCACGACAGGTTGGCCGAAAGAAGGTAGTCAGGCAATGGGTCGGGAAATTGTGTGCCGGGAGCAATGGTATTGGCTGACTCCACCGAACCTTCTCTGGTGTAGCGCGGAGTTTTTTCGGCACCGCCTCCCGCCCCTGCATTCACAAAGGGCAGGTAAGCTCCTTTGCGCGCCCGTACCTCGTTGCGTGCAATCTGAATTTCCTGGATCATGATATTAAGCTCCTGATTGTTTCGCAAGGCCGTATCAATAAGCGCATTCAAATCAGGGTCTTTAAAAAAGTCCCTCCATTTTATCGTGGCCGTATTCATCGAATCCTTCTGACCAAAATACGTTTCAGGTACTTTTTTATTTTCGGTTTTTTGCACCAAAGCGGGCACACTGCACGACGTGTAAACAAGTGCAAACAGAGCGGCACATGCCCCGCCCAGTATTATTTTTCTAGTGCTAATAGTCATCATTTTCTTCTGGTTGGGGAAAGTTGTCAATCTGGTGAACAATATCTTCGGTAAGCGAACTATCGTCTTCGTCTTTTATCAGCTTACGGCCCTCGGCCATGCGTCCGAAAATATAATACAGACCTGGCACGATGATAACGCCAAAAATGGTTCCAAAAAGCATACCGCCGAGTGCCGATGAGCCGATGGTGCGATTGCCGATGGCCCCGGCGCCATGCGCGGCTACCAGCGGTATAAGACCGGCAATAAACGCAAAGGAGGTCATCAGAATGGGGCGAAACCGCACCTTAGCTCCTTCAATAGCCGCATCAAGCACGGTTGAGCCCTGCCTGTGCTTTTGCATGGCAAACTCCACAATAAGAACGGCATTTTTTCCAAGCAGCCCTACAAGCATGACAAGGCCAACCTGGGCGTAAATATCGTTGGCAAGGCCCATGGATTTGATGAGCAGAAACGAGCCAAACACACCGGCGGGTAATGAAAGCACCACGGCCAGCGGGATAATAAAGCTCTCGTATTGCGCAGCAAGCACCAGATAAACAAAAGCGAGTACAACCAGGAAGATGTAAATGGCCTCATTACCGCGCCTTACCTCATCGTACGAGAGGGCTGCCCAGTCAATATCAAAGCCATTTGGTAAAACCTGCTTAGCCACTTCCTGCACGGCTTTGATGGCTTCGCCGCTGCTAAACCCGCTGGCCGGCGCTCCACGTATGGCCGCCGTATTATACATGTTGTAGCGGTTTATTTCGTTGGCGCCCTGTTTCTTTTTTATTTTCATGAATGCCGAAAAGGGAACCATTTCGCCCCGGTCGTTCTTTACCCAAAGGTTCAGTACATCTTCCGGCAGTTTTCTGAATTCGGGTGAAGCCTGCACAAACACCTTGAAGAAGCGCTGAAATTTAATGAAACCCAGCTCGTAAGTACTTCCAACAAAAATGGAAAGTGTGTTCATGGCATTACCAATGGTAACGCCTTTTTGCATCGCCAGTTTATTATCTATTTCAATTTCATACTGCGGATAGTTGGCACTAAAAAAGGTGAAAAGACCCGTAATTTCCTTACGCTTGCCAAGGGCCGTCATGAATTCGTTTTTTACTTTTTCGAGCTGGTTGTAATCTCCCGAGTTGGTTTTATCAAGCAACTGAAGCGCAAAGCCTCCCGCTGCGCCAAAACCAGGCACCGCAGGCGGATCAAAAAATTCAACCGTGGCCCCGGGAAATTCTCTCGCCTTTTTTTCGAGCTCCTCTATTATTTCGGACACCGAGTGTTTTCTTTCCGACCATGGTTTCAGATTGATGAGACAGGTTCCTGCATTGGAACCACGGCCTTCGGTGAGAACCTCGTAGCCGGCAATGGAAGAAACCGATTTGATGCCTTCCACCTCCAGAATTACTTTTTGAAGTTTAATGGAAAGATCGTTGGTTCGCTCCAGTGTGGCTCCGGGAGGCGTTTGAATAATGGCGTAAACCATCCCCTGATCCTCGCTTGGAATAAAGCCGGACGGAAGGTTTTCGGCAATGAAGAATATTCCGACAGCAAAAATTAACCAAAGGATAATGGTTACAAGACGCCGGTGGGCAATTATTTTGAGCAGGGCAACATACCTGCCGGTCAGCTTTTCAAAGGCTTCATTAAACCCATCCAGAAAACGGTTGAGCAAGTGTTTTCTTCGTGGTTTGCCGTGCGTGTTTTTCAAAATCATGGCGCACAGCACCGGGGTTAAGGTCAGGGCCACCAGTCCCGACAAAACAATAGCACTTGCCATGGTGATTGAAAACTGACGGTAAAACACACCCACGGGCCCCGACATAAAGGCAACCGGCACAAACACCGCGGTCATAAGCAGGGTGATGGCAATGACAGCCCCGCTTATTTCGCGCAGTACTTTGCGAACAGCCTTGTAGGCCGACAAGTGCTCGCTGGCCATTTTTGCATGCACGGCCTCAACGACGACAATGGCATCGTCAACCACAATACCAATGGCCAGCACAATAGCAAACAGTGTAATCATATTGATGGTAAGCCCAAACAACTGCATGAAAATAAATGCGCCGATAAGCGAAATGGGAACCGCCAGGGTGGGAATGAGTGTAGAGCGCCAGTCGCCGAGAAAG
>CALMNJ010000125.1 GCA_937868675.1 uncultured Bacteroidota bacterium
CGGTGACCTCTTGCATGCCATGCAAGCGCTCTAGCCAGCTGAGCTAAACCCCCATGATGTAAATAACGAGCCGCAAAAATAAGATTTATTTTCTGTCTGTAAAAAAAGATTTTTTGGAGGCCACTAGTTGTTGTCAGGCTGGGTATCGCCTACATATATACCATCCTTGTACACGGCCACACGTAGTAAAATGCCGTTATCGTCGTAGATGTACATTTTGCCATCCATCAGACGGTTGTCTTTAAAAGCTCCGTCTTTTGATATTTGTTTGTTCTTGTTAAACAGCGTGTATTTTCCGTTCAAAACGGTGGGGCCCTTTACACCATCCTTTTTTGCGGCCTCGTTCGGACGTTCGTCTTCACGCACTTTTACAGGCGGTGCATTTTCGGCAGGCTTTTCAGATTTTGCAGCAATTGGTTTCTTAGGCTGGTACTCTTTAATATTGGCAAGATCCACATTACCATCGTTAAAATTCTTCTCCGCCTTTACATCGCCGTTCTCGTAATACTCTTTAAAAGCACCGGCTTCTTTTCCATTCGCAAAACTACCTTCAATGGCTACCTGTCCGTTGTCGTAAAAATATTTCTGGGGGCCATCGCGCTTACCCGAGGCGTTGTAAACGAACTCGTGCTGAACCTGACCATTTTCGTAATACAATTTATAGCTACCTACCCAACGGTTTATTTTCCACATGCCCTCTTCACTTATTTTTCCGTTTTCGTGGAACATTTGGGCGTACCCGTCAGCGCGACCATTCACAAATGTTACCTTCGACTTGACATTGCCATTACAGTAATACTCAATCCATTTATCCACCTTCCGGTTGTCAAGATACTTTCCTTCTTCTGCTTTTTTATCGGGGGTGTTGCAGGTGCTGCCTGCTTTGTCTTTATAATAAACAATCCACTTTCCCTGCTTCTTACCGGAAGCATCCGTTTTATTGATTGTGTCGGTTCCAACAAGTGTAAAGGTTTGAGCATGAGAAAGACCAATGAAGCAAACAGTGACCAAAGTATAGAAAATTTTGCTCATCAGAATTAATCAACCAAATATAGAGGTTTTTAGTTTCACACGTTTACTTTTTAGCCCAAAAAATACTTTCATACGACCAACTTAAATTCGGAGGGCTTTAAGCAAAAAAATTCATTTAATACGGCTGCGCCTATTTTTTAAGAAATGGGATTTTGGTAACCCTGGCTTTTACCGGTTTATCACGTATGATAACAAATATCTCGCTGTCGGCTTTGCTGAATGCCGGACTAACATAACCCATTCCAATAGCCTTGTTGAGGCTTGGCGATTGTGTGCCGGATGTGACCTTGCCAATAATATTGCCCTGAGCATCGGCCAGCACATAATCATGGCGTGGGATACCACGCTCTACCATTTCAAATCCAACAAGCTTTCGTGATACGCCGTTTTGTTTCTGAGCTTCAATCTGTGCCCGGTTCGTAAACTCCTTGGTGAACTTTGTGATCCAGCCCAGTCCCGCTTCAATGGGCGAGGTGGTATCGTCAATATCGTTGCCATACAAACAAAAGCCCATTTCAAGGCGAAGGGTATCGCGGGCTCCCAGTCCTATGGGTTTAATATCGTATTCTTTGCCTGCCTCGAAAATAGACTGCCACATTTTTTCGGCGTACTGGTTTTCGAAATATATTTCAAAACCACCGGCACCGGTATATCCCGTGTTGCTTACTACCACATTGTCCACCCCGTTAAATCTGCCCTTTGCAAAGCAATAGTATGGAATATCAGCCAGTTTAATATCGGTTAATTTTTGAAGGGCATGTAT
>CALMNJ010000126.1 GCA_937868675.1 uncultured Bacteroidota bacterium
CAGCCATCGTGTCACCACCCTTTGCCTTGACCGAATCTTTTGTGGCCTGTGCGGCGAGGTATTGGCTCACGATAAGGTTAGCTCTTTCAAGCATAGGGGCAACTTCACCGTTCTCGTAGGTTTCCCAGAACTCCAGGTTGGCAGTTCCCTGAAGAAGTTCACGTACACGCGCTTTGTCTTTAACACCTGGTAATTCTACAAGAATACGGCCACTGGCTTCCAGTTTTTGAATGTTGGGTTGTGTCACACCAAAGCGGTCAATACGGCTGCGGAACGTTTTTTCGGCGTTGCCAACGGCCTCATTCACACGGTCGCGGATGTATTTAATAACCTCATCGTTGCTCGAATTGTAACTAATGACTTTGTTATCCTGTGTGCGGAATATAGGCGCCAAACGGCCGTTTGGCGATATTTTCTGATACGTTCTTTCGAACAGTGTAATAAAATCGTCGTTGCTGTTTACGCCGAGATTTTTCTGAGTTTCGGCAAGCGCAGTGTTAAAGGCAGCATCCGGATTTTTGTTACTCAGATTAAAGATCAGGTCTTTTACCGATACTTCAAGCGTCACATTCATACCCCCACGAAGGTCAAGACCGAGGTTGATCTCATTCTTTTTACATTCTTCGTATGTGTAATCAAACAGATAAAGAACGCTGTAAACGTTTACCTTCTTCATGGAATCGAGGTAACGGTCGGTTACCTTACTCATTACTGAATCGTTGAAAGCCTGAGCCCTTTTTTCGTCGCCTTTAGCGTATTCTTTAGCTACAGCCTGAACCTTGGCCGAGCCGGTGTAATTCTTGGCGTACTCAGCGGCATCCGACTCAACCCCACGGGTCACCCAGGTAAATGAAAGATAAAAAATACAAGCCAGTCCAAGAAGAAGGGCAAATATTTTAATAGCACCTTTGTTTTGCATAATCGTAAAATTCTACAGTATTCGTTTTTTAATTAAGGGTGCAAATATATTACTTTGATGCCGAATTGCCAATTTTGATCTATTTAATTGTTTTCCACGCGTTTAGCCTGGTTTTTAGCAATAAATATCTTCTTTGCAAAGGCATTTAAGCAAGCCATAAGTAGTGGATTTTGAGTCTGATTTCACATAAACCAAAAATGCGGAGATTTTGATTAAATAAATCATCTGGCCAGGTGGTTAACGTTATCTGCAGAATAAGCTCTGCATTTGAATAAGTTGTGGTTCGAGTGAAGATTTTTTACCCTTACAAATACGCGATTCAAATTAAAAACAAATCTGAAAAATTCTCTTAGGTTTTTACCGAAAGGGAATAGACAATAATATCAAAGAAGATAAAAGCGAAATGAGTTATGAAAAGGCCTGAACTACTTTTGCCATTCAATTACATTTTTAACCAACAAATCAGCCTAACAAAATGATGCGGGTGCTCAAATGGCATAGTCTGATAAGCTGGATGGAGAATTAAATAAAATAATGTGACCAGTTTCTTTTACCAAATTTGGCATTCAACTCCACTTTATAAAAGGCGTTTTGTCACACATTGTCAGTGTTTTAAGCACGTGTCCTTCAATTATCTGTAATAAACTGCCATTGCATGAATTTTGCTACCTTTAAAGGCTAATTTTATAAAAACCATGTTTGATTTTCTTAAAAAACTGTTTGGCACGAAGAGTGAGAAAGACATTAAAGAACTTGAATCGCGCGTAAGTGAAATTAATACCATATTTGGCAACCTTGGCTCAATATCCAACGATGAACTCCGCAGCCGTTCTGCGGCCCTCAAAAACACAATTCAGCAATCCGTAAAAGACCAACTTGCAAAAATTGCCGGCATCCGTACCAAAGCATCTGATCCTGATACGGACGTGAATACCAAAGAAGAACTTTTTAAACAAATTGATGAAATTGACAAACAGATAATTGAAAAGCTGGAAGAAGTTCTCCACGAACACCTGCCCGAAGCTTTTGCCGTGCTGAAAGAAACTGCACGCCGCTACAAGGAAATGACGGAAATAGAAGTTACCGCCAATGAACTTGATCGCGAACTGGCACGCAACTTTAAAAACATTGAAATACGTGGCGAGAAAGCCGTTTACAAAAACAAATGGATGGCTGCCGGCAACGAAATTACCTGGGACATGGTGCACTACGACGTGCAGCTTATCGGCGGCATGGTGCTCCATCAGGGCAAAATTGCCGAGATGGCAACCGGCGAAGGTAAAACACTGGTATCCACACTCCCTATTTTTCTTAATGCACTTGCAGGCCGTGGTGTGCACGTTGTAACCGTGAACAATTACCTTGCAAAACGCGACTGCGAATGGAATGGACCTTTATTTATGTTTCATGGGCTCACCGTTGATTGTATAGACAAACATGAGCCTAACACCGATGAAAGAAGGCGCGCCTATAATTGCGATGTAACTTACGGAACCAACAACGAGTTTGGTTTCGATTACCTGCGCGACAACATGGCCCGCAGCGTGGATGAGCTGGTGCAACGCAAACACCACTTTGCCATTGTTGACGAGGTGGATTCGGTACTGATTGACGATGCGCGTACGCCACTCATCATCAGCGGCCCAACTCCGCAGGGCGATAAACACGAATTTATGGACTACAAGCCGCGCATCGAAAAACTGGTGGGCGTGCAAAGGCAATACATCAACACCTGTATTACCGAAGCCAAAAAATTATTTGCCGAGGGTAAGGAAAAAGAAGCCGGTATTCCGCTCCTGAGAGCATACAGAGGCTTACCTAAAAATAATGCCCTCATCAAATTCCTAAGCGAACAGGGCGTAAGAGCGCTGCTGCAAAAAACCGAAAACTATTACATGCAGGACCAGAACAAGGAAATGCACAAAATTGATGTGGAGCTGTATTTTACCATTGAAGAAAAGCACAATCAGGTAGAGCTCACAGAAAAGGGAATTGATTTCATGACCGGCAATACCGAAGACCCCAGGTTTTTTGTAATCCCCAACGTTGGTGACGAGATTGCTGAGATCGAAAAAAACATCAGCGATCCGAAAGAAAAAACAGCGTCCAGGGAAATCGTGATGAGGGAGTTCAGCGTTAAGAGCGAACGCATCCACACGGTAAACCAATTATTACGTGCCTATACAGTTTTTGAAAAGGATCAGGAATATGTGATTGATGGCGGGCAGGTAAAGATTGTTGACGAACAAACAGGCCGTATCATGGAGGGGCGTCGTTACAGCGACGGACTGCATCAGGCCATTGAGGCAAAAGAAAACGTAAAGATTGAAGCTGCCACGCAGACATACGCAACGATAACTCTGCAAAATTATTTCCGCATGTATCATAAACTCGCTGGGATGACCGGTACGGCAAGCACCGAAGCGCAGGAATTCTGGAGCATTTACAAGCTGGATGTGGTTGAGATTCCGACGAACAAAGCCATTATCCGCAAGGATGAGCAGGATCTTGTTTACAAAACCAAGCGCGAAAAATACAATGCGGTAATTGAGGAAGTAGTGAAACTGGTAGCTGCCGGAAGACCTGTTCTGATTGGAACAACCACCGTTGAGATATCTGAATTGCTGAGCCGCATGCTGAAGTTGCGTAACATTAAACACAATGTACTTAACGCCAAACTCCATGCAAAGGAAGCGGATATTGTTGCCGAAGCCGGCAAGGCCGGAACCGTTACCATAGCCACCAACATGGCCGGTCGCGGTACGGATATTAAACTGGGCCCTGGAGTAAAAGATGCAGGCGGGCTTGCCATTATTGGAACCGAGCGTCACGAAAGCCGGCGTGTGGACCGTCAGTTGCGCGGCCGTGCCGGCCGTCAGGGCGACCCGGGAAGTTCACAGTTTTTCGCGAGTCTTGAAGATAACCTCATGCGCCTGTTCGGCAGCGAACGCATTGCATCCCTCATGGATCGCATGGGGCTGAAAGAAGGGGAGGTGATACAACACAGCATGATCACCAAAAGCATTGAACGGGCCCAGAAAAAAGTGGAAGAGAACCATTTCGGAACGCGTAAGCGACTGATTGAATACGATGATGTGATGAATGCGCAGCGGGATGTGATTTACCGCCGCCGCCGCAACGCGCTGTATGGCGATAAGCTGAGCATTGATATTGCCAACATGATTTTTGAGATTGCCAATAGCATGGTGGAAGAGTATCATCCGCAACGCGACCTCGAAGGATTTAACCTGGAGTGTATTAAGAATTTTGGAATTGAGTCGCCGTTTGATCAGGAGGCTTTTAATGGTGGAAAAGAAGATGATCTGGCACATCGTTTGTTTGAGGCCGCACAGGCCCATTACATTGAGCGCTCACGGGCCATTGCCGAGCAAACTTTCCCGGTGGTAAGAGATGTTTACACCAATCCGAATAACACTTACGAAAATATTGTCACCCCTTTTACTGATGGAATAAAGGGTGTTCAGGTGCTTGCCAATTTAAAACGGGCTTACGAAACACGCGGACGCGAGCTGGTGCTGGGCTTCGAAAAATCGGTAGTATTGGCCATGATTGACGATTCGTGGAAGGAACACCTGCGCGAACTGGACGACCTTAAACAGGAAGTGCAAAATGCCTCGCTCGAACAAAAAGATCCGCTGGTGATTTATAAACTGGAATCTTTTGAACTGTTTAAGAGCATGATCATTCGAAGTAATAAGGAAGTGATTTCATTTCTTATGAAAGCGGGCTTACCCGATCAGCGCAACGATCAGCCACAAGCAAGATTTACACAGGAGCCTCCTAAACAAAAACGTGAGCGACTGACAGAAAGCCGTGAAGATTCGGTAAGCACAGAACAGCAGGAACAGCAGCAGGTGCAGCAAAAACCAAAACCGCAGCCCATCCGTGCGGAAGTGAAAGTGGGTCGCAATGATCCATGCCCGTGCGGAAGCGGAAAAAAATACAAAAACTGTCACGGAGTAGGTGTGGCGTAAAAACTGAAATAGTCTGAATAAAAAAGCGGGGCATTTAACCCGCTTTTTTTGTTTTTAAAATTTCAATCATTCAACCACAAACTGCTTTGAATAATGGTTCTGGCTGCCTGACAAATGCAACGAGTAAATACCTCTGGGAAGAGTAGCTGTTTGCACCCTGAGAGTGTTCCGGCCTGCATTTAATTGCGTTTTACTGGAATAGGCTTCCTGACCCAGAGCATTCACTACTTTGAGTGTGCACTCGCTTTCGCCGGCTGAATAAGTACTGATCTCAAAATAATCGTTACATGGATTGGGAAAAAGAGAGAATAGGTTTTGCTGCGTTTGTTTCTCGCTAAGGCCCAGTGTTTTGTTGTAGTCAAAAACAAGCACAAGCGAATCGCCTGTTGTGATTTTATTTTGGAGGAGGTAGCGGACTTTCGATTTACCAATAATACTGGCTTCGTCCATATCAAAACGCAGGGTCATGGTTCCGCTTGCAGGCAGGGTGAACGTGGCCGACATTTGAGGAGGCGTGAAACAATTTAATCCAGTACAGAAATAAATATTGGCCGAATCACCTGGCCCCGGAATGTTGCGAGCCAGAATATATTTGGTTATAACAAACGTTTGGGTTGAAGAAGACAGGTTGGTGATATCGTAGAGGTTGGATTCACTCGACAGCGGAGAAGTGGTTCGCTCATAAATATTCAAACCTGTTATATACGCATTGGTTTTTTGATCCAGTAATTTAAAGGTCTGACCGGTGATACTCTTAAATGACAGGAGTACCAAAACCAGGGTAAGCAAATTCAGAGTTTTCATGATTTCTTTTTAAATAATACCAATTTACAGGTTTATTTGGAGTTATTTTCAATCAACAGTTAATCCCAGTGTTTTATAACCCTAGTGAATAGTTTAAAGAAGTTTGAAATCATCCGCATCAAGTCCAACCGGAAAAAGTTTCCTGAATTCGTCGAGGTGGTCTTTGCTGAGTGTAAGGGTTTCTGTTTTCTCTTCGTGGGCCTTCATGGTGCTGATGATTTCGCCCCTTGGATTGATCAGAGCGCTATCGCCCGAATAATCATACCCATTGCCATCGGTGCCAACACGGTTGAGGCCAATCACGTAACATTGGTTCTCAATGGCGCGGGCCACCAGCAGTTGTTTCCAGGGATAGTTTCTTACTTCAGGCCAGTTGGCAACATAAATAAGCACGTCGTAATCCCAGGTTGCACTGGTTTTATTAAACCGGTTGCGGCTCCAGACCGGAAAACGAAGATCGTAACATACCAGCGGACAAATATTCCAGCCTTTGATATTTTCTACCAGCCGGCTTCCCTGCGTGGCATAGTGCTGATCTTCCTTAGCCATCCGAAACAGGTGCCGTTTGTTGTAACTACTGAAGTCACCACCGGGCTTAACCCAAAACAAGCGGTTATAATATTTTCCTTCTTCCTCCACAGCCACACTGCCGGTTATAACACAATTTTTCTCATGCGCCTTTTTCTTCATCCACGCAAGCGTTTGTCTATTCCAGTTTTCTGCGACCTTTTCTGGATTCATCGTAAATCCGGTGGTAAACATTTCAGGCAACACAATAAGATCGGTAGGTTCTTCAATTCGGTTTATGAGCGTATCAAAATGCGAAAGATTTTTCTCACGCTCCTCCCAATGCAGAGTGGTTTGTATAAGGCTTACATTCACGTTTCAAAAATAGCTTAATAATACATTGTTTTAACCAGTTGTTTAATTGCAGTATTTGTAATAGGCTTTTACAGCCGGCTCGATGTTTTTTTGCGCAGCTGTTTTAAAGTCAGTGCATGGATCCTGATGCAGGTTTACCTTTACAACGCCCCGCCAGTAATACGCTTCAAACAGTGATGGATTAAGCATCAGGCAGATATCCAGATCACCGAGGCAGGCTTTGAAGTCTTGTTTTTTGCCCATCACAATAGCCCGTTTAAAATAATATTCCGCTTCTTCTATATCCAGGGCAATGCAGGCATTGTATTCATTAAGCGCTTCACCCAGCCGGTTAAGTTCATTATAACAATTGCCGGCCACATAATGTGCCCTGGCATTACCCGGCTCACTGCTTAATACATGATTGGCGTCGCTGAGCGCTTTTGATATATCACCCACCATAAAATAGGCCGTTGCACGCCCTGTAAATGCTTTTGTATAATTGGCCAGCTGAATGCTTTTATCAAAATCATTAATGGCGCGTGCAGGATTATTGGTTTTAATATAAAGTAAACCTCTGTTGTAATACGCTTTGGGATTGGATGGAGAGATGCTTACAGCGCGCGTGTAACACGCAAGCGATTTTTCGTGCTGGTTATTGAACATGTATTCCGCACCGAGGCTGTTCAGTGCCACAAACGAATTGGGGAATTTATTCAGAATGTCGCTGTAAAGGGTAATGCCCGACCGCCATACTTCGCAGCGCGCAAAGGTAATAACCGAGAGCAGGAGGGCAATCCCTGCAAGCACAGGGACGTTAAGGTTTAGCTTTTGCATGCCAAGGCCCATCAGCCAGCCAAAGCCTATAACCGGCAGGTAAGCATACCGGTCGGCATAAAGCGCTTCGCCAAACGGAATCAGCTGCAGAACCAGCAACAGATTGGCAAGCATAAAGGCAACCGAAAAAAGAAACACCGCATTTTTTTTTCGTAGCAGATAAATGATGAGTGTTGCAGATAATAAGAGTACAACGAAACCAATAAGGAGTGGCCCTGTTTTTGTTTCCGGATACGGATAAATAACGCTGAGGTTGTAGGGCAATGCAAACAACTGGAGGTATTTTAGCAATGCAAATCCCGCAAACCCCGCCCGTTCATAGTAAGGGAATTCGTGAGCGGCATTGATGTACAAATCAGCCGCCTGTGCACGAAGATTTATGATGCCGAACAAAATGCTTATCGCCAAAAAAGGAATTTTGTTCAGCCATATAACCGAAACCCGCTCTTTACGAACGATGGTATCCCAGACAATAATCACAAGGGGCAACACAATCACGGATGATTTTGAAAGGCAAGCGGCAATAAAAAAAAGCAGACTCAGCAAATAGGCCCTGTTGGTTTTGGTTTCTTTCCAATTTAAGTAACGCAAAAACGCGAGCAGGTAAAAGCTCGTGCTAAGCATGTTCTTGAGTTCGGCTATCCATCCAACACTTTCAACCTGCATAGGGTGAAGCAGAAACAAAACGGTGCCTGTGTATGCAATGGTGGTATTGCTGAATAGTTTTTTACCGAGGTTAAAAACCAGCCAGCCATTTGCAAGATGTAAAACAATATTTAAAAGATGATGCCCCCAGTCGGCGGCGCCCGAAAGCTGCCGGACAATGGAATGCAGAATCATGGTTAGAGGCATGTAGTTGCCGGTGTAATGACTGGTAAAGAAAGCCGCTATATTAAAATCGTTCACGTCGCGGTTTTTAAAAACCAGTTCCGGATCGTCCCAGTGGGTGTGCCCAAAAAACAAAAACCTGCCGTAAACAACAGCCGCTAAAACAAAATGAAAGATCAAAAACCCATGCTTTTTAAGCACTTGCGAAGCCGGTTCACGCATAGCACAAATATAACGGTTCTGAAAAAATGGTACTTTTGAATTGTGATAAAACTGTCGGTTGTTATTATATCCTATAACGAAGAAAAAAACATTGGTCGTTGTCTGGAATCGGTTAAGGGCGTTGCCGACGAGATTGTTGTTCTTGATTCGGGAAGCACCGATGCCACCACCGAGATTTGTAAACGTTACGGTGCCAGCGTTTTTCATCATAAATTCGACGGCCATATTGAACAAAAAAACAGGGCTATCACTTTCGCGCAGTATCCTCATATTTTGTCGCTCGATGCCGATGAGGCGCTTAATGAAACCCTCAGAAAGGAAGTAATGGAAATCAAAAAGAATTTCGCAAAGGATGGCTATTACATGAACCGCCTTACCAATTACTGCGGACACTGGGTAAAACATTGCGGCTGGTACCCCGATACCAAATTACGACTGTGGGATAGCCGCAAAGGACGCTGGACGGGAGTAAATCCCCACGACAAGTACGAGTTGTTTGAAGGCGACAAAAATACCGCACATTTAAAAGGGGATATCCTTCACTACAGTTATTATACGCTTCAGGACCATTACCGGCAGGTGGAGTATTTTACGAGCATATCGGCAAAGGCCTATTTCGAAAAAGGTAAACGGGCCGCGATATATAAACTAGTTCTAAATCCGGTTGCTAAGTTTTTGGATCACTATATTTTTAAACTTGGCTTCATGGATGGGAAGGCCGGCTATCTTATTTCGAGAATTTCGGCGTATGCCACCTGGCTCAAATATAAAAAGTTAAGAGAACTGCAGGCGCATGGCTGATCAACCGGTTTTTGTATTAAGCCGCACCGACAGTATTGGCGATGTGGTACTTACCTTGCCCATGGCCGGGTTCATCAAAAAACACATGCCTGCAGCAAAGGTTTTTTTTCTTGGACGTACCTACACCAAAGACGTTATTGAACTGAGTTCTTTTGTGGATGGGTTTATTAATTACGATGAGCTTGAAACGTTGAAACCGGAAGATCAGAAAAAGACACTCGTTGAAACGGGAGTCAACATATTAGTGCATGTGCTGCCACAACTTAAAATTGCCCGGCTTGCTAAAGGCGCTGGCATTCAGCTGCGGGTTGGTACCACAAACCGGGCATACCATTGGCTTAATTGCAATAAACTGGTTAAACTGTCGCGAAAAAATTCTGAATGCCACGAGTCGCAACTCAATATAAAACTCCTCGGTTTTTTAAATTTAAACACGGACGTTACCTTGCCGCAGGTAAAAAACTTTTACGGTTTTGAAAAAATTCCAAAACTCAATCCTGAGTTTTCGGAACTTATTGATGAGAGCCGCATCAATATTATTTTTCATCCCCGATCAAAAGGAAGTGCAAAAGAGTGGGGGCTCGAAAATTTTGCGAGGCTGGCAGATGCTCTACCGGAGAACAGGTACAAAATATTTGTAAGCGGTACACAACTGGATGCGGCAAGCATGAAAAGCCTATTGACGCATCCCAAAGTAAACAACATTACCGGGCGTATGCCGCTTTCGCAGTTTATTGCTTTTATCAGCCGCTGCCATGCATTGGTGGCTGCCAGTACCGGCCCGCTTCACATTGCCGCAGCCCTAGGTAAAACTGCTATTGGCCTGTTTTCACCAAAACGTCCTATACATCCCGGGCGCTGGGCACCTGTGGGAGAAAAAGCACATGCGCTGGTGTTTGACCCCAACTGCGCCAACTGCTCAGCAGGTAAAGATTGTGACTGCATCACAAAAATCAGTCCTCAACAAATTGTAGATTTGCTTCAGGATGAATCAGTTTAAAAACAAGGTGATATGGATTACCGGCGCTTCTTCAGGAATTGGTGAGGCGCTTGCAGTGAGTTTTGCGGCGCAGGGAGCGCGCCTTATTTTATCGGCGCGCCGCGAGGAGGAATTGAAACGTGTGGGCACGCAATGCAAATTGCCCGAACTGGATTTGATGATTCTTCCTTTTGACCTCCATAACACATCAAAGGCATCCGCTTTGGCAGCGCAGGTTATCAATAAATTCGGTCGCATTGATATTCTTATCAATAACGGTGGGTTCAGTCAACGATCAGAGGCCATTAATACGCCCGAGGAAATTGAACGAAAACTAATGGAGGTAAATTACTTCGCTGCGGTTAATCTCAGCAAGGCGGTGCTTCCATACATGAAACGGCAAAAGTCGGGCCACATCGTTGTTGTGAGCAGCATTGCCGGAAAGTTCGGATTTTTTTTACGCTCCTCATACAGTGCGGCCAAACACGCGCTCCACGGCTACTTTGAATCACTGAGGCTCGAGAACGAAAAATCAGGCATTCGGGTATTGATGGTTTGTCCGGGAAAAATTCAAACAGCCATTTCCCAAAATGCGGTAATCGCTTCGGGCAGCAGACACGATCAAATGGATCCAAGCCACGTAAACGCAATGAGTGCCGAAGAATGCGCCAGACAAATTGTGAAGGGTATTCTCAAGAATAAGGAAGAAATGCTGATTGGTGGTAAAGAATTGCTCACAGTAATAATCAAACGTTTTTTTCCGAAATTATTCGGCAGGATAATCCGAAAGCAGAGCCCGTATTGATAGACTCAAGTTTGAAATTTTCTAATTTTTTATTTTCTGAGAATTTAAATTACTAGGATCAACCTAATTACTGCAAATTCCATGTAATCACATATTATTTTTTTATGGTTTTAATTCTCATTCCAATAACTTTAAACGAAGGATTATTTTCAGCTTTCTTCTTAAATAGCCGTAGTGCAAACAAAATGAAAATTATTTCAGGTATATATTTACCCGAATGAAAGTGGCTATTTTAATCTCGATAAAAGTTTTACAATTTGTAGTTTATAGGTAGTTCCTGAGTTGGATTAAAAACACAGGTAAGAGTTTACCGTAAACAAATAACTTAGTAAGGTATTTCCAGGTAAGTTTTATTCGGTAATTTCCAATGTTTCCGCCTCAAACAAAAAGGCAAAATTACGTTTCAGCCTCTGTTTAATTTCCTGCATGTCAACCTCGCGACCCAGCTCCTTATGCAGGCTTGTTACCCCTTTGTTTTTTATGCCGCATGCAATAATGTTGTCGAAATAATCAAGATTGGCATTTACATTAAAACCCCATCCGTGCATGGTTACCCAGCGGCTGCTTCTTACACCCATGGCGCAGATTTTCCGGGCTCTTGAAGGATCACCCGCTTCCAGCCAAACACCGGTTTCACCTGCACTGCGACCGGCTTCAATGTTGTATTCTTTGAGGGTAAGGATAATTGTTTCTTCCAGTAAACGAAGATATTTATGGATATCGGTAAAAAAATTATCCAGATCAAGAATAGGGTAGGCTACCAGTTGTCCCGGACCATGATAGGTGATGTCGCCTCCCCGGTTTATTTTATAGTAAGTTGCATTTTTTTCCTGCAGCTCGTTCTCATTTAGCAGCAGGTTTTTTTCATCGCCGCTTTTACCAAGGGTATAAACATGCGGATGTTCTACAAACAACAGGTAATTTTTGGTTGGTTGCTTTTCGTGTTCCGGTAAATCGCGGTTGTTTATTTTTTGCGCCACCACTTCATTAAACAACTGCTCCTGATAATCCCAACAGGCTTTGTAGTCCATGGTTCCAAGATCTTTAAATATGATCTGCCTGTTTTGCAAGCGGGCTGTGGTTCAGAATTTCGAAAGCTCTGCTTTCAGCCGGTCAATTACTTTTACCTCCACAGGGTCAATGCCCTTAAGATCGGCCAGATAGCAGCTAATCCAGTCACCCATATTTACCAGATAAAGAAGCTGTTCGCATAGGCTGTTTCCTTGGGCCTGAATATCTGTTACCCCCGACGATAGCGAGGTAAAAAGTGATTTACAGAATTCGTAACGTTTTTGAGTGCGCCCGTAATCGTAAGAGGTATGAAAGGTAACTACTGCGAGATTTTCATTTTTTTCAACCCAGCCCACCAGTTCGTTGTGATTCATTTCAGGAAACTTATGATGCCAGCAGAGCATTTTTCCGTTCTCGTTTATTTGTTGTCTGAAACGCACTACCACACCATCGCAGCTACCCAGTGAATAAAGTACTGGTATTTTACCATTCAGTTTTTGTGCCACGGTCATGGCCTCTGATTTTATCCGGTCATTCTCTTTGTCAAGCAGTGTGATTGCTTTTTCAACGTCGTTGAGCAGAGATGCCGGCGCACAATCTTTTGAAACAAGTATTTTAACGAGTTGTACAAGCGAGTAGCCAAAGCAGGAGCGGGGCGGCATACCTCCGGGTATTTCAATAAAATCGAGCTGAGCGGCTTTTGCTAATTCAAGAACTTTGCCACCACTGGTTACACAGGCAATTTTCGCACCGCGTTTCATGGCCTCCTGCATGGCGGAGGTGGTTTCTTCGGTATTGCCCGAATAGCTGGAAATAACTACCAAAGAACGCGGGCCAACAAAGGCAGGTAAAAAATAATCATTGTTGGTTACAATGGGTACAGGGCAAGATGAGGCAACGAGTTCGGCCAGCACCGATCCACCAATTCCGGAGCCTCCGAGACCGCTGATGACAATATTGTCAAAGTCTCTGCCAGGGGTGATGATTGCCTTATGCGCGATATCAAGCGCCGCTTTCAGTTGCTTGCTAAAATTCTGAACGAGTTCTTTCATGATTTTGTTGAATGGCAAATTTAATAAAATACGGCGAAGCCCTGCCTTAAACTTGCCGCTGCCCCGGTGTAATACTGATGAAATAATTAAATAGACACAAACTGCTTATATTTCCCCATTGTCAATCAAAATCTTTGTTTTTAGAATGGCTACCATGCTCAGCGAATCGGTTATTTCGCCGTTCATCACCATTCGGTATGCTTCCTCAAAGGGGATTTTTTTTATAACCAGATCCTCGCTGTCTTCGGGTTCTGCCTCACTTTGCAGGAGGCCGGTTGCCAAAAAAATATGGCAAATTTCGTCGCACACCGAATTGCTGGTATGCATCCGGCATAGTTCACGGTAGTTGTCGGCAATCAGCCCGGTTTCTTCTTTAAGCTCTCGTTTTGCCGAAACAAGAGGGTCAATGCCAATCGGACCGCCGCCTTCGGGTATTTCCCAACTGTATTGCTTCAGTGGATAACGCCATTGGCCCACGAGCCAGGTGTTTTTGTGTTCGTCCAGCGGTAAGATGCCGATGGCAAGGTTTTTAAAGCTCACCACACCGTAAATGCCGGGCTTACCTGCCGGGTTAAGTACATCAAATTCGGTTACTTTAATCCAGGGCGTTTCATATTTTGTTTCTGACCCTAAAGTGGTCCAGCTGTTCAGGTTTTTATCATCGTTCATCGCTAAAAAACTTATTTTTGTCCAAAAGCCTAAGTTACTAACATCCAAAATGTTAAATTCGGGGTAGAATGCAGGCTATTAGCAACTCAATTACATGTATTTTCGTAAAATTAGTTAAATTATGTCGTTGAAAAACAGGCGGGTTTTACTTGTTTTAGTTTTGGCTATTTGCTCTTTAATCTCCTATTCCCAGACGTTGTATTGGGTAGGAGGTTCAGGCAATTTCAACGATCCATGGCACTGGAGTCTCCAATCAGGTGGGAGCCCAGCGAATGTTGTTCCTGGTTCACAAAACACAGTTGTGTTTGACGATAAATCAGGTACTGGCGCTTATGAGGTGAACCTTGCAGGGATCACTTCAATAAAAAGTTTCAGCTCAACCGGCCTCAATAACGTTACAAATTTCAGCGCGGCAAAGGGGTCAACCTTAAATGTCGGTGGTGATTTTTACCTTTCCCAGCTCACAAAGTTTGAAACGGAAGCCACAATTGTTTTTTCAAACACCGGTGCCAATTCATATATCGAAACAGGGCTCAACAAACTAAAAGGCGATATTTATTTTAAGGGCGGCAGTTTCCGTCCTAAAGCCGCTCAGGTTGACGATTTTCACACCATCTATTTTCAGTCAGGTAGCTTTAGGCTTGACAACGCGTTTATTGTTGCAGGGAGTATTATCAATGAAAATCCAGCGGTGGTGTTCAATATCAGCGATTCATACTTCAGCGCCTCGCATCAGTTAACCATTAAAAGCGACAATAACTTTACGGTAAATAATCTGAAGCTTGCTGCCAACTGGAGCAACAACCAGCTGATCAACGTTCCGACATCATTTCAAAGTAAGAAAATTTCCAATCTTAATTTGACGAATGCAATTTGTCCGGTAACAATTAGCACCTCGCCAGCCTGTACTGGATCGTGTTCCGGTATTCTGGCCATTACTTTTCCTACCAGTTGTGTTAACTCGCCTTATGATATAAATGTTTTTTCAACGACGGGATCATGTACACCCGTGTCCAACACACTTACAACAACAGGATTAACAGTTACTCCTGGTACTACCTTTACCATAGGTGGAGCTTGCCCTTGCCTCGCAAGTAATTATTTTGTTCAGATATCAGATGGTTTAAATCAGATTACCCCTGGGCAATTTATTAACTTTATTGCTAATCCGATTTTCCTTACTACAACTACGGTAGCTCCTTCCTGTAACTCCTCCTGCAACGGCTCTCTGACAGGTAATCTTATTGGAACCTCACCCTATTCTGTAACAGTGTTACCCGCCACAGTAACGCCCAACTCATTCACGACAGCTGCCGGGTTTTCGCTAACCGGACTGTGTGCAACCACTTACACGTTTAATATTTTTTTTTCGTTTTTCTGCGCGAATTCCGTAACCAAAAATTTAAATGGGCCTGCGGCAATTACTGCCACAACAACTCCAAAAAATCTGGTATGTAATAGTACAACAAGTGGAAATATTGGAGCATTTTCAGTCACTCCAGGTGGCGGGACACCTAATTACACAGTAGCTTTCAGTTCCGGAGGTACCTTTTCAACCACCACGGGCGGTACCGTTAGTGCCACCTCGCTTGCGCCCGGCCCAATAAGCGCAACCATAACCGATAGTCACGGCTGTACAACCACTACCAGTGCCACAATCACACAACCCACCTCAATCACCATTGTTCCAACTCAAACAAATCTCACCTGTCCGGGTGTTTGCAGCGGTGTTGCATCGGTGGCCGTTTCGGGTGGAGGAGGCGCTTACACCTACACCTGGAATCCAGCAGGAGGCAACGCTGCCGGGGCATCGAGCCTCTGCGCAGGAGCCTACACAGTAAGCCTCACCGATAACTTGGGTTGTGTCAGAGGTCAGACATTTACCGTTACGCAACCAACCTCCATTACGCTGGTTCCCTCTGTTACCAATCTTAGCTGTAATGCGGTTTGCAGTGGCGCTGCTTCCGTGGCAGCTTCTGGTCCAACAACTGCCATTTCTTTTACCTGGCTGTCAACAGGCCCCTCGGTGGTGTCACTCTCCAATTCAATAACCGCACAGTGCGCCGGTATTTACACCATAATTGCTAAAGATGCGGTGAGTCCCGCAACGTGCGTAGCCACCCAAACGATAAACATAACCCAGCCGCCAGCTTTTACCGTGGCAGCGGTTACACAAAGTATTTCCTGCGCTTTAACCCCATGTACCGGCGCCGCAACTATAAATGCTTCAGGAAGCAATGGCGCTCCTTACACATACACCTGGACACCGGGCGGACAAACCACTTCCGTTGTTACATCCATGTGTGCCGGCAATTATACGGTTTCTGTCAGGGATCCGTCTAATTGTGTGGCCAGTGCTACAGTAAGCATTATTCAGCCACCTACATTTACCGCAGGCATTACTACCACCAGTGTAAATTGTAATGGCTCATGTACCGGAATTATTAATTCCAGCCCCACCGGAGGAACAGCACCTTACACCTTTACGCTGATAACTCCAACCGGCACGCTCACAACGTCACCACCCTACAATACGTTATGTGCGGGAAATTATACACTGCTCATCAAGGACAGTTCTCCTGCAACCTGTGCGCAGGTTTTTACAGCAACCATACAACAGGCGCCTGCGCTTGTTCCTTCTATTAGCACAACTTCGATCACCTGTTTCAATCAGTGTAACGGCTCGCTGGGTGGAAGTGCCGTGGGAGGCACACCAACATACAGTTTTACCTGGAACACCCCAACCGGAACGGTTTCGGGAGGATCGCTTTCGGGGCGCTGTGCCGGAGCCTACACTTTAACAGTAAGAGATGCCAATAACTGCACAGTAAGCGCAACCAGCACGCTTACACAACCAACTGATGTGACAGTAAGTATAGTTTCAACCAGCGTTACATGTTTCTCTGCCTGCAACGGTGTGCTGTCGGGTAATGTGAGTGGTGGAACGCCAGGCTACACGCTTTCCTGGTCAAATGGATTTACCGGCAATCCGGATATTAATCTATGTACCGGAAACTATACGCTCACCGTAACTGATCAGAATGGTTGCGTAAAAACGGCCACTTCAACGGTTGGAACACCAAGCGCTATTACACTCGCGCAAACAACCTCAGCTACGGCCTGTTCAGGTAGCTGCAACGGAAGCGCCACCATCACGGCCACGGGTGGAACACCTCCATTTCTTTACAGTTACAATTCAGCAACGCCTGCGGTTACCAATACAACAGGTATTATTACAGGCCTTTGTGCCGGGAATTACATTGCCAGCGTAACAGATGCGAATTCATGTCCGCAAAGTATCGCGTTCTCAATTTCGTCTCCACCACTTTTATCGGCTGCTATTACCGGTACACAGAATAGTTGTACAGCCTGTACGGGCGCCGCTACTGTTTTAGCCTCTAATGGGTCGCCCGGATATACCTATGCCTGGACAAACTCCCTCAGCGCAACGGTAGGAACCAATGCCGCTGCTTCATCGCTGTGTGCCGGCAATTACACGGTAACAGTTACGGATAGTCACCTCTGTACAGCTACAACAACAGTTGGCATCCAGCAAACTGTTATTTCAGCCGCCGTTCTGGGAGGTAGTGGCATCCTGTGTTTTGGAGCCTGTACCGGCTCGGCAGTGGTCAGCCCAAGTGGCGGAACACCGCCATATAATTATACATGGACACCAAGCGCACAAACAACACAAACGGCTACCGGACTCTGCGCTGGAAACTATACCGTAACGGTGAAAGAATCGGCGGGTTCTGGTTGTACGAGTACCGCCACTATTAATATAACCACGCCATCTTCAATTACCGTTAGTGGAACATCTTCCAACCTGACCTGTTTTAATGTGTGTAATGGTGCTATTACTTCAACCGTTAGCGGTGGAACCGGCACAATGAATTATTCATGGAGTCCTGGAGGTGCATCCACATCAAGTGTTAGTTCTTTGTGCAATGGTACTTACACCCTTCATGTTACAGATGCGAATGGCTGCACAACCACTCCTCAAACATTTACAGTTACACAACCCACTTCTATAACCGCAACATTCGTAAAAACACTGCCCACCGGTTGTTCACTAAATAATGGAAGTATTTGCGCCACCCCGTCGGGAGGTTCCGGCTCAGGATATACTTATACTTGGTCGCCGGTAACAGGCTCAACCAGTTGTATAAGCAGCTTATCGGCTGGCGTTTACAGTGTGATTGTCGCTGATGGTGCTGGTTGCACTACCAGCCTGGCAACTATTCTTAATAGCCCCAGCGGCCCCACAATCAGTACGTCGCAGCAATCAGTGGCATGTTTCAATGCCGCCACCGGTGGTTGCACGGTAACAGCTTTAGGCACAGCACCGTTTAATTATACATGGACACCCGCTGCCGCAGGTAATGTTTCGGTAGCTGCCGGTGTCGCTTCTGGAACCTATATTGTGTCGGTTCAGGATGG
>CALMNJ010000127.1 GCA_937868675.1 uncultured Bacteroidota bacterium
AGCAAGGTATTCAGGGCTGTATTCTGACTGAATCCAAAGTCCGAAAAAATGCCGGCAAAGGTTTTAAAAAGCTGCGTGAGAACAAAGCCTGTAATAATGAGGGGAATGAATAGCAGAAGCCCCTGAATAAAATAACCAATGAGTTTTTTCATGTGTTTAAACCAATATCGTGCAAAGGTATTATTAATCGTTTAAAGTGGGGAGCAGAAGCTTACTACCTCCGGAGTACCGGGCATTCAAAAATTGCGGGGGGTTAAATTGCCTCTAAAAATAGTAACAGGTAATGGTTTTCCAAATTGACACATTTCAGCTGGTGGTAGTTAGTTTAACATCCGGTTGGCTGTTGGGTTTTTGTTGAAACGTTTGTCAGGAATATGAAGGCGCCGATTGCCGTTTGGACTGAGGCTAAAGAAATTTTAATAAATTTACCTATGCTTAAAAAAGTAATTTTCGTTCTGCCTTTGCTGCTGCTGATATCATGCAGCGTTCAAAAACGTAAATATCAAAGTGGGTTTTATGTAAGCTGGCTGGGACATAAATCCGGGGCAGAGCAAAAAGCGAATCCGGCGGGTAAGTGCCCACCATCAAAACCGGTAGTGAATTATGCACTCACTGAAAAAAAGAGCGCCGGTGCGGAACAAATGAAGATCAAAACAGTTAGTCACTCACCAAAGGTTGTTGCAAAAAAAGCGCCCTTAAGCCAGCCTGCTGACTCCTGCGACCGGCTCATTTTCAAAAACGGCGATGAGGCTCTTGTGCATGTAACGTTGATGACGAACGATGAGGTTCGTTATAACCGCTGCGGAACCGATGGACCGGCCTACGTGGTGCGAAAAAAGGATTTGTTTATGCTGGTACAAGCATCAGGCTCCAGGGAAGTGTTTAATGATGAAAGCCATCCTGCCTCCACACAACCCAAAACGAATATTGGTGGCAGCAAGCCCAGCAGAGAACTTGAAGAAAACGATATGGCGGTGTATTCGCTTATCGCAGGCATAGCAGGCTGCACGGTGGGACTGGGAAGTATTCCGGCTATTATTTTCGGCACAAAGGCATTGCGTGAAATGCGCGAAAACCCTGGCAAATACAAAGGCGAAGGAATGGCTCAGGCCGGTATCGCGCTGGGGGCTATAAAACTGGGGCTTCTTTTACTATCGCTTGTATTTCTGGTGCTGCTGTTTAATTTATAGTGATAACAACGGTCATCACTCAGAATAGTCTTGCCAGCTGAATCCCGAATAACAAAGTGAGGATTTTTCCGGTAAGATAAATGCCGCCATATACGATCCATGTATTTTGAATCCACATCTTAAATTCATTTGCCTTTTCTTCCAGGCCTTCAAACCGGATGTTTCTGTATATTCCGTATTGAATCAACAAACAAACAGGAATAATAGCGTAGTTAAGTTCGGGTGCTTCAAAAAAATAACTATTGATAATGATTAGAAGGGGTGTAACAATCGTTGGAATAAAAAAGCACAGGATCATCATGCCGGCACTGAGCGCAGTACTTTGCGCTGCAGGCTCTTGCTCCTTTTCTTCCTTTACCACGCGCGGCGGAGCCTCCTGCGGTTCGCTTATGGGTAGGTCTTCGCGGCGCAGCAGTTCGTATTCGGCCTCAGTAAGAAACTCGAGGCTGTAATTGTGGCGACGCTGGGTAATAATGCGGCGCAGTTCCTCGTTGCTGTATTCCTTAAAATTATCGTTCGGCTCCTCCATTTTCAAAACGAATATAGGAAATTGTGTTTAAATCCATGGAAGCAGTATTTCATTTCGCTTTCTGTAGCGCCAAACATCCGTTCAAACAAAAGTGGCCACTGCACTACTTCAGGGCTTCGTCAAAAAAATCGAGCATGGCTCGCCAGCTTCGTTTCGCGGCCATTTCGTTATATGCCACACCCTTTTTAGGATCATTGCCGGCGTTTGGGTCGGTAAAGGAGTGCACGGCATTGGCATAATAAATCATTTGCCAGTCGGCCCCTGCCTTGCGCATTTCGTCCTGAAAAGATTTTACCTGCTGTTCGGGAACAAAAAAGTCGTTGGCGCCATGACACACCAGCACTTTCGGACTTATGGGGTCAATGCTGCGTGTGGTGTCGCGGCCCAGGCCGCCGTGAAAACTTACCACCCCTTTTACGTTCAGGTTGGCTCTGGCAGCTTCGAGTGCGCCCGTACCGCCAAAACAGTAGCCGATCACCACAATGTCGTTGGGGTTGGCACCGTTTTTTATGAGTTGATCGAGCGCGGCTTTAATGCGATTGCGGTATTCACTCACATTATTTTTATAGTAAGATGAAATTTTAGAGGCGGAGGACATGTCGGTTGGATATTTGCCATCGCCATAGATGTCGGCCACAAAGGTGTAGTAGCCCAGCGCGGTAAGGCGGGTAGCCGAATTTTTTGCATTCTCGTCAATGCCCATCCATGCGGGTAGAATAAGCACTCCCGATTTTCGGACTTTCTTGCCCGTTGGGGTACCTGCGAGACCATTCAGCTTTTGCCCCCCCTCGCTATAAGTAATGGTTTTAAGTTGCGCCACACTAGTGTAATATGTAAAGCTCAATGAAAAGATGAGTGCAGGGATGATTTTGGTTTTCATGCAAAACGATTTAAGAAATGTATTCTGATAAATATAGGCATCAGCGTACCAAAGCATCAAGAACTTTAACATTCATCCGGCAGGGTATCTTTATTTATCTTTCTATACGTTTTTGCTTGACTTGCGAAACCAGTGACTGTATGCTGTACTTTTAGTAACTGTCGCAGGAAACTGCATGGTGTTGAAATGTGGACATAACCCTTGAGGGAATTGGCTATATAAAAAGTAGCATTAAAGGGGTAAACACATTATATTCACAATTTTGAAATGGCAAGAGTAGAATTAAGAGTAAGAGAACTGCAGGTTCTTAAAATGGTTTGCAGCGAAAAGAAAAATCGTGAAATGGCAACCAAACTGAAACTGAATTTGCGAACGGTTGAAAAGGTAAAAACAGCTTTGTACCGTAAAACCAAAACCAGGTCGGTGCTTGGGCTTTTCAAATGGGCTTATAAACAAGGTCTGGTAAAGTTATAGCAATGAAAAGAGTTGCTACTAATAATTATTGTGGTAATGCTTCTGGCTACGCAAATTGGTTGTAAGAGCGAATTAAATTTGGTATAATTTTGATCTGGTCCCTGACGATTGTGTCACCTTTGAACGTTGCAAACTGCAAACTCAGGATTTTAAAGGTTTAAACAGGTAGCCGTAGGTTATCTGAAAGCCAACGCAACGGATGGCAGTCAGGATGGCAAAATCTTTGAGCGCGGCTCTGCGTTTTGTTTTTTTGCACTTTATCCGGCGATCTTCATTAATAAAATAAACTAAGGTATAGGTATCGAGGGCGCGTTTACTGGTTCGCAGCAGGTGGTAGGCATCGCTGGTAAAGGCAAAAGCGGTTGTGCTACCAGGGAAATTGGGGCCACAGGACGGGTCACCGTTTTTGTATTTGTTTCGCCAGCTAATGCTTGGATCCCAGAACTGGTCGTTGGCTTTAGGAAACCTGGACTTGAAACCATTTTGGTAGTGGAAGCTGATGCTTTCAATCGTGCCGTCAATCATTCCAGAGGCAAACGCTGTGGATCCGGCCAGGGCATACTTCTTCCAATTCATTTGTGCATGACCCTGCAGTAGAAACACGGTCAGCAACAGGTTCAGGATTTTTGTTTTCATGCTTCCGTTTTTTTTATCAAAGGTGCAACCAATAGCAGGCCACAACCACTTTAATAGTCAGAGCAGCTAACCCATGTAAGATTTGGACTGAATTTGTAAGAAGTATTTTCCTTGCCTGGATTCATGATTGAAAGATTTTATTTATGTGGGTCTAGTAAGCATCAGAATTGAATTCAACTACACAGGAAGCACCCGAACCATGTATTAGCCTGGGATTAAAAGGCTGTTTGTTTAACAAGGTACAACGGAGCTTACTTGCGGGTTAATCATAGCTGAATTAACCACTCGGGCATGGAGGTTGGCTTACCCTTTCTTCTTTCACAGGCTTTGTTGCAGCGCCAGATGCTTCCTGCGGGGGTTTTGTTCACCGTTAAGGCCTGATTTTCCAGGTAATTTCAAAAGGTGGTTTGCGCAGATGAAATAAAAAATGAAATTTTAGGTTCGATTTGAAGCGTCGGCGACGTATCTGTTAATGAAAAATGGTTTAATACTGATGGAGTGGGGCAACAGTGCCGTGGCTGTTATTCTTACACTGTTTATGATGATGGTGCTGGTGGTTTATGCTGTATTGTATTTGTTGTTCAGTCGCTTAGAGGTCACAAGGACATGGATGAAGTCCTTACGTGAAAAAGGAACAGGAAACCGGGTATGAATGCATGTGTTGTTGTTTCTGACAGCGCTTGGAATAACACTGGGTATCATAACGGTTGTTAATTTCCTCAATAACCAGAACTAAGTCCACAAACTCATTTCAGTGGTTTCAATTTAAGGTAGCGGCTGCTTTCTTTAATATTTGAGCTGCCGGCTGCGCCCAGCGTCATGGCAAAGGAATTGGCTTTGTAGTTTAATGTAAGCTCATTTTCGGAAGGGTTGAATAACATGGCACGATCTTCATTGTAAACGTAAAACAGAAGCGGAACCGGTATTAAGAAGAGTTTACGTCTGGTCCATACACAACTGTCGTCGTGGTGTACCTGAATGGTGATCTGCCGGAGTGTGACGGTGTCTTTTAAAAGCGAGGCCTTAAGTTTTCTGTCGCCATCGAATTCAAGTTTCACCCTTGCGTCTTCCGGTACCCGCAGTGTGTCGCCTTTGTTTGAAGCGCAGCGTTTCAGTTTACTCCAAAGGGAATAGGAATCACTTTGGTTGGTGGAAATGTTGACATAAATGCCGTTGATGCTCGCCGCATTTAGCGATGCGTGAGGTTTATCACCAAGGTTGCGGAGCTGATAATGCGATATGCAACCATTTAAAATAGGAGCCAAAACGGTAATAAGGAGTATTCTCAACGGCGCTAACTTCATGTGAGTAGGCGTTATTCTTTTTCTTCCAGAAGTTTTTCAAGCGCATACATCTCGTCGCGGAGCCTCGCGGCTTCATTAAAGTCCATTTCCTTAGCAGCCTTTATCATCGCCGATTTTATTTTCGCTATTTGTTTTTTAAGTTCTTCCGTATTCATGTATTGCACCACCGGGTCTGCGGCAACACTTAACTCTTCCTGTTCTGCGTAGGCTCTTACCAGTTTGCCTTCGTAGTTCACTTCAATGCCGCTCTGGTTTGGCTGCAACAGGTTTTTGCGACCGGCCTGTACCGGGGTAATGTTATTTTTATAATTGTATTCGATCTGTTTTTTCCGGCGCCGCTCCGTTTCATTCATCGTTTGCCTCATGCTGTCTGTAATCTTATCAGCGTACATGATTACTTTGCCATTCACATTCCTTGCCGCACGGCCTACTGTTTGTACCAGACTGCGCTCGTTGCGCAGGAAGCCTTCCTTGTCGGCATCAAGTATGGCCACCAGCGATACTTCCGGTAAATCCAGCCCTTCGCGTAAGAGGTTAATGCCAACCAGCACATCAAACATACCAACGCGCAACTGCCTTAATATTTCCACGCGCTCCAGGGTGTCCACTTCACTGTGAATGTAACGGCAGCGAACGTTGAGTTTGGCCAGATATTTCGCCAGTTCCTCGGCCATGCGTTTGGTGAGTGTGGTTACAAGTACCCGTTCATCACGCTCTACAACTTTATGTATTTCGTCCAGCAGGTCGTCCACCTGTGTGGCACAAGGCCTTACTTCAATAAGCGGGTCCAGAATGCCGGTGGGTCTGATGAGCTGTTCCACTACCACACCTTCCGCCTGCTGGAGTTCAAATTCGGCAGGCGTGGCGCTGATGTAAAGTACCTGATTCAGCAGGGCATGAAACTCTTCAAACTTAAGGGGTCTGTTGTCGAGTGCTGCCGGCAGGCGAAATCCAAATTCCACGAGGTTCTGTTTCCGGCTCAGGTCACCGCCGTACATGGCCCGCACCTGAGGCACGGTTACATGGCTCTCATCAATCATCATCACAAAATCATTCGGAAAGTAATCAATCAGGCAAAACGGTCTCATGCCCGGGTCGCGCCCGTCAAAGTAACGCGAATAGTTCTCAATACCGCTGCAATAGCCGAGTTCGCGCATCATTTCAAGATCATAGCTCACACGCTCCTGAAGGCGTTTAGCCTCCAGCATTTTGTCCTGGCTTTTAAAATAGGCCACCTGTTTTTCCATGTCTTCCTGAATTCTTACCATTGCTTTCTGCATGGTTTCAGGGGCGGTTACGAAAATATTGGCAGGATAAATTGTAAACGCTTCGTGTTTGGCGATAACGTGGTTGTTTGCGTTATCAAAGGTCTCAATACCTTCTATCTCGTCACCAAAAAACAGAATGCGCACGCAATAATCAGCATAAGGCAGGTTTACATCCACGGTATCGCCTTTTACCCGGAAGGTACTGCGGCCAAAGTCGCCGGTGGTGCGCGAGTAAAGTGAGCCAACAAACTGGTGTAAAAGTTTGTTGCGCGAAATGTTCTGACCTACCTGTATCGAGATGATATTCTGTTTAAAGTCCGAAGGGTTCCCCATGCCATAAATGCAGCTCACCGAACTTACCACAATTACATCGCGTCTGCCCGAAAGCAGCGAGGAGGTCGTGCTTAGCCTGCATTTTTCGATTTCATCATTAATGGCCAGGTCTTTTTCAATATAGGTGCCCGTTGTGGGCAGGTAGGCCTCGGGCTGGTAATAGTCGTAATAACTTACAAAATACTCCACCGCGTTGTTGGGGAAAAACTGTTTGAACTCGCTGTAAAGTTGCGCGGCCAGTGTTTTGTTATGACACAGAATCAGTGTGGGCCGGTTTATCCGGGCAATGACGTTGGCGGCAGTGAACGTTTTACCGGAACCGGTAACACCCAGTAATACCTGGCTTTTTGTGTCGTTCAGCAAACCCTCGCTGAGTTGCCGGATGGCTTCAGGCTGGTCTCCTGTTGGCTGAAAGTCGGACGTGAGCTGGAATGGCATGCGAATATTATTTAATGAGCTTGAATTTTAATGCGGCTTCTTCTTTGGTGCAGGTACTGAAATGCCACCACTCGCTGGTGATGGGCCGCAGCCCGGCCCGCTTCATAATAGTTCGTAAAAGCAGGCGGTTTTCATAAGCGGTTTTGGATAGGGTGCTGTCTTTTAAAAAGATCCATTCATAGGAGGGTTTTGAATGAAGGTCAAAGTCATCATAGCCGGTACCCATGTCAAGTTCTTTTTTGCTGTCAAGGTCAATGATAGTCACATCCACCGCGCAGCCGTAGTTGTGCAGCGAGGTTTGATAGGGCGCGGCGAGGTACATGATTTTTTTCGCGGAATCCAGCCGCGTGCTGTCCCACATCATTTGCTGCACGTGCAGCGGACGGGCCGCATCCAGAAGTAAAAGCGAGTAATGACTGTTTTTTTCCTTCAAAAAGTGCTGGGCGTTGGCAAGCTTAATGGCGGTTTCACAATTCAGGTAAGCGTTGCGCAGTCCGTCATATAGGTTTATTTTCAGAAAGTTCGAAGTGTCCGCGTAGCGAAGATCCACCTGTATGGTCGAATCAAGGGTTTTAATGTTGGTAAGGTCGTATGGTTTAAACACAAATTCAAGATACGAGGTGTCGGGGTTCAGCGCCATGGGGGCTT
>CALMNJ010000128.1 GCA_937868675.1 uncultured Bacteroidota bacterium
AGTGTACAAACCTTCACGGTTCCTTTTTTTTTTTTTTTTGTAACCATAACCTGCTATGGCGCACAGGGTGCGGCAGGCGGGGCTGGCGGAAATAGTGCCGCCGGAGGTACGGGAGGCCTTGGAGCACAGGTAAGCGGGGTATATCCGGTTTCGGCAGGTAATGTATTAAATATATATGTTGGCGGAGCCGGTACCGGTACGGCCGGTGGTTATAACGGTGGCGGCAATGCCGGATCGGTAAGCACCAATACCACAATACCCAGCAACGCCGGCGGTGGCGGTGGTGCCAGCGACGTGCGTTTAAACGGCGCTGCGTTGGCCAACCGAATTATAACTGCCGGTGGCGGTGGTGGCGGTGGTGCTGGCGGCTGCACCACAACAGCTCCCATTGGAGGTAATGGCGGTGCTGGCGGCGGTGGAAACGGCGTAAGCGGGGTAGGCACTTCATTTGGCGGCGGTGGCTTTGGCGCAACAGGCAGTTCGGCTGGCGCACAGGGTATTGGCTGTTCGGGATTTTCGGGAACAAACGGCTTTGCAGGTGTTCTGGGTATTGGCGGACAGGGCGGACATGCTCCCACCTGTTGCTGCACAGCAACCCCGTCGGGCGGTGGTGGTGGTGGTGGTGACGTGGGCGGCGGCGGCGGCGGCGGCGGTTCGGCTGGCACTACCGGGTGCAGCGGCAATGATAAAGGCGGCGGCGGTGGTGGTGCAGGCGGAACTAATTTTTTGAGCGCCCTGTTCAGCAGTACTGCCATAAGCAATGGCGTACGGTCTGGCAACGGACTCGTCACCATTGGATATGCTATTAATGGCGGATTAGTTTCGGCATCGGCGAGTTCAACCCTTATTTGTTCAGGAAACACGGTGAGCTTAACTGCCACCGGACCTGTTACAAACTATACATGGAACACGGGATCCAACAGTTCATCCATTACCATTAGTCCCACTACAAATACAGTTATTACGGTTTCGTCAACCAACAGTAATGCCTGTGTATCCTCTTCTTCGGTAAGTATTATCGTTAACTCCGGCTTACCCTCTCTCTCCATCACTAGCAGTACCACGCAAACCTGCCCCGGAAAAACGGTAACCCTTACCGCAACTGGTGCAAATACCTATACCTGGAGCGGTGGTATCAGCAACGGTGTTTCGTTTAGTCCGGTTTCAACCAATGCTTATACTGTTACTGGCCAAAATGCCTGCGGCAGTTCTACGAGTGCAGTAACCGTTTCCGTTTCTCCCTTGCCTGTTTCGCTGGCAGCAAGCTCCACAATTATATGCGCAGGAAATCCGTGTACGTTAACCGCTTCCTCTTCTGCTACCTCATACACCTGGCAACCCATAAATGTTATTACCCCACTTGCAACGCAGCTCGTGGGTCCGCAAAGCACCACGGCCTATACGGTTTCGGCAACCGACGGCACCTGTCAGGGCTCGGCAGTACTTACCGTTTCGGTTAATCCAAATCCGACGATTACTATTGCTAACACGTCATCCATTGTTTGTGCGGGGTCAACTGTGCAGCTCACTGCATCGGGTGGCAATACATATACCTGGAGCCCGGTAAGCGGCTCCGGGCCATCCATAATTGTTACTCCAACTACACCAAGCTCTTACTCAGTAGGCGGTACTAATTCGTTTGGCTGCTCCTCCGGCACAACCGCAGTAGTAATTGCCCTGCTCGGACCAGTAATCAGCGTCTCCGCTTCTCCCAGTTTAATATGCATGGGCGAAACAACAACCATTCAGGCTACAGGCGCTGTGAATTATTCTCTGAACGGTCTCTCTTCAGGCGCCTCGTCGGTGGTTGCTCCCTTAACAACATCTATATATTCACTTTCAGGCGATGGAAGCAACGGTTGTGTTACCACACAAACCATCGAGATTGATGTGTTTACTCCAACTACCACCGTTACAGGCCCTGCCTTCATTTGTGCAGGCCAAACAGCAACGCTGAGTGGTGGCGGAAGCGGTACCACCTATACCTGGAGCCCGGGTAATATTCCTTTACAAACCATTAATGTGAGTCCGAGCGCAACTACTATTTATACGCTTACTGCAACAAGCACTTCAGTAAACATAAACTGTGATAATAGCGCCACTTTACAGATAACGGTAAATCCAAACCCAACGGTTACTGCCGCTGCTTCCAGATCTGTCATCTGTAAAGGAGAATACGCTACTCTGACAGCAAGCGGTGCTTCTACATATAGTTGGAGTACCGGTGCAAATAGCGTAACCACAGTGGTTACGCCTTCGCTCGTTACAACGTATATATATACGGTAACTGGAATCTCTTCCGCAAGCTGTCAAAGCACAGCAACTGTTTTTGTCAAAGTGTTATCCTGCTCTCCAGGATTTATTGAACTTGCCCAAAGTAATGCCGGAATATGGGTTTACCCTAACCCTGCCAGCGGTTATTTTAATCTTGAAGCGGAGAGGGATATGGATTTAATCATGGTGAATGAAACGGGGCAACTGATAAAACGGATAAAAGTAGTGGGCGGGGAGAAGAACATTATTAACACACGAAACATTGAACCAGGCATTTATTATTTATTGGAGCCGTATTCCAATGGCAGCGCCCGTCAAAAAATTATGATTTCCGAGTAGTCGTAATGTGCTGTTCGTGCCCGCAGAATAATAAAAGAATCTCCGTTTGGTAACGCTGAAAGGCTGAATTGATTTTAGTACCCGTGGGTATTGCCCGTGGCTACTTCACACTGATTTTTTCCTTCACCACAAACGCGGTTGGAAATTCGGATTTGATTTTTTGGAGCGATTCGTGTGCCTCCAGCCTGGTTTTAAAATCGCCCACCAGCACTACAAAGTTGGGCTGCTGATACTCTTTGTAGGTGTTGTAATCGGGAAAGCTTTTTGAGAATTTAACACGCACATTTTCAGCCGCGTCGCGATCCACACCAAAATGAATCTTGATTCGGTAGCCATCCTGAAGGCCATTCGTAATGCGGTGGTATTCGGCTTTTTTTTGAACGGCCTGCTGCACCCTGAGTTGGGTTTGTGCCTGAACATCCTGAGCGGATATCCTGCTACCCGCAAACAACCCTAATATGAGCAACGCTTTTTTCACCCCCCCAAAATTAACAAAAAAGATGCGCGGTAATTCCTAAATTAGGTGAATGCGCCTTATTCCCTTTTTTGTGGCTTTTTTCTGCCTGTTGGCTTGCGTTAAAAAAACAGCTCCCGAAAAAATCTTCAATTCGTCATTACAACTGGGAAGCACGGATAACATCACCACCAAATCACTTGATAAAGTGGTAAGAGGCGCTTACCGGATTCCCTCTTCAGCCGGGGTGGATATTGACCTGGACGGTAAAATGGATTTTGTAATTACCGGCATACGACCCGATAGTGGTCATGCCAATTTTAACCCACCCATCTACTTCAGTATAAGCAGCGCCGATTCCAGTTCGGCACTCTGTACCAGTATTGGCACCTACTCTACCTACCTTTCTCATGCTTTTGTTCAAGCCTACACGTCTTCTTCCTTATTGCATAACGGTTATTACACTTACCACACGTTTGAGCATAAGCTACCTAATGATACCCTTTACAATGTGCACCAAAACCTGGTAGAACTTGCAACAAAAAGAAAAGACCAGGTGCTAAGCAGGGATGAGGTTTTTTTGACCGGCTCACTGGATATTACCGGCAAATGTAGTATCAGCTCAACAACCATTTCGTCAACACCCGTTCTGGTTAAATACAATATTGTTGTGGACTACACCACGCGTAGGCTGGTAAATCCTGGCGACGAAATCTACCTCGGGGTAAAACTTACCCGCAATAACCATACCTTGCTTGGGTGGATAAAACTGTATTTTGACTACAACAGCGCGCTTTTTGTGAAAGAAACCGCTATTCAGTCTTAGTGATTATGCTTTGTATTTAAGGCCTCTGTGGGTGCTGAAGCAAGCACTTGCCATGTTTATTTTTATTAAATTTACTTCCTATTTCTCATCAAAATGGATCCATTCTCATACATCGGTAACGGGGACGTAAATGCTGTTGAAGATCTCTTCATACAGTTTAAAAAGGACCCCGGCTCGGTTGACAAAACCTGGCAGGATTTTTTTAAAGGATTTGAGTTTGCCCGCGCCGACTTTGACACATCGGGTGGAGCTGCTGTGGTTCCCGAAAATGTAAGCAAGGAGTTTAAGGTTATTAACCTGATTAACGGTTACCGTATTCGCGGACATTTGTTTACCAAAACAAACCCTGTAAGGCAGCGGCGTAAATACAAACCCGACATGTCGGTTGAGGTTTTTGGCCTTAGCGAAAAAGATCTGGACACCATGTTTGAGGCCGGCAACGAACTTGGTATAGGCCGCGCAAAACTGCGCGATATTATTGCCCACCTCGAGATTACCTATTGCAACAGCATCGGCGCCGAGTACATGTTTATCCGCAACCCCGTTCTGCTTAAGTGGATTCAGGAGCGGATGGAGAAAACCAAAAACCTGCCCACGTTTAGCAAAACAGAAAAAAACGAGATTTTGCACAAACTCACCGAGGCCGTTGTGTTTGAAAATTTTCTGGCTACCAAGTTTGTGGGGCAGAAACGCTTTTCATTGGAAGGAGGGGAATCCTTTTTACCTGCACTCAACGCCCTGATTAACCGTGGTATTGAACTGGGAGTAGAGGATTATGTGATTGGCATGGCACACCGTGGAAGGCTGAATGTGCTTGCCAACATCATGCACAAGCCGGCCAAGGATATTTTTGCAGAATTTGAAGGCAGGCCAAGCGAAGACAGTTTGTTTGACGGCGATGTGAAGTACCACATGGGTTATAGCTCCGACTTTCATACCAAAGACGGAAAAAACATTCACATTTCACTTACCCCAAACCCTTCGCACCTTGAAACCGTAGCGCCCGTGGTTCAGGGAATAACCCGTGCCAAAATGGACCACCGCCACAATGGCGATTATAAAAAAGTATGCCCCATCATTGTTCATGGCGATGCAGCCATTGCCGGACAGGGAATTGTATATGAAGTGATACAAATGGCGCATCTGGAAGCTTATAAAGTTGGCGGCACCATTCACTTTATAATTAATAATCAGGTAGGGTTTACCACCAATTATATGGATGCCCGTTCAAGCACCTATTGCACCGACGTGGCCAAGGTTACCAAATGTCCTGTGTTTCACGTGAACGGAGATGACGTGGAAGCCCTTTGCCTGGTGGCGCGTATGGCCATGGAATACAAACTTTCGTTTCGCAAAGACGTTTTTATTGATGTGCTGTGTTATCGTAAGTATGGCCACAACGAAGGTGACGAACCGCGTTTCACCCAGCCCCTTCTTTACAAAGAAATTGCGAGGCATCCGAACCCGAAAGAGATTTACGCTAAAAAACTGATTGCCGAGGAGAGCTTTACCGAATCGGAGATAAAAGCCGTTGAAAAAACATTTAAAGACGAGCTTGAGCACGATCTTGACGAAGCGCGTAAAACTGAAAAAGCGAAGGTAACCTCGTTTCTGCAGGGCGCCTGGCAGGGTGTACAAATGGCCGCCCCCGATGCATTCGACAAATCACCCGATACCGCAGTTGATAAAAAACGCTTCCTTGATCTTGCCCAAAAAATAACCGGCCTGCCAACGGATAAAAAGTTTTTCAATAAAATAGAACGTCTTTTTGCCGACCGCCGCGAAATGATCGCAAACAACAATTACGACTGGGCTATGGGCGAGTTAATGGCTTACGCCACGCTGCTGAGCGAAGGTCATCAGGTGCGCTTCAGCGGTCAGGATGTGGAGCGCGGAACTTTTTCGCACCGACATGCAGTGGTAAAGGTAGAAGACAGCGAAGAAGAGTACACTCCTTTAAATAACATTGGTGCTCCTCAAAAAATAAACATTTACAACTCCTTGCTGAGCGAGTATGGCGTACTTGGCTTTGAATACGGATACGCCTTTGCTTCGCCCAACACGCTCACGATTTGGGAAGCGCAGTTCGGTGATTTCTTTAATGGTGCTCAGATTATTGTGGACCAGTATATTTCATCATCGGAGTACAAATGGCGACGCATGAACGGCCTGGTGGTGCTCCTGCCACATGGCTATGAAGGCCAGGGCCCTGAACATTCGAGTGCACGCATGGAACGCTTTTTACAGATGTGCGCCGAAAACAATCTGCAAATTGTAAATACAACCACCCCCGCTCAGCAGTTTCATGTATTGCGCAGGCAGCTTAAGCGCGATTTCAGGAAGCCATTGATTTGTTTCACTCCTAAAAAACTATTGCGTTACCCGAGTTGCGTAAGCGGTATAGATGATTTTACTTCTAATCGTTTTCAGGAGGTTCTTGACGACACCGCTGATCCAAAAAAAGTAACCCGCCTGGCTTTTTGTTGCGGCAAAATTTATTACGATCTGGCCGAACGTCGCGAAAAAGAAGGTGTAAGCGATATCGCGTTTATACGTTTGGAACAGCTTTACCCTTTCCCTGAAAAACAAATTGAAGCCATCCTAAAGCGATACAATAAAACCAAATCCTTTTTATTTGTGCAGGAGGAACCCGAAAACATGGGCCCCTGGCGATTTGTAGACCAGCGTCTGCGCAAACTCAACCTGAACTATGTTGGAAGGGATGAGGCGGCAAGCCCTGCAACCGGATTTGCCAAACGGCATAACGCAGAACTTGAAGAAATTATGAAAGGCGTTTTTGGAAAAGTGCTGGCAAAATAATTCAGGAAAATATTACTAACCATTTAACCTGCTAAACTAATGGCAATTGTAGAATTAAAAGTACCAAGCCCCGGAGAATCCATAACAGAAGTGATTATAGCCCGCTGGGTAAAAAATTCGGGCGATGTGGTTGAAAAAGACGAAGTGCTTGCCGAGATAGATTCCGACAAGGCTACACTAACACTTAATGCCCAGGAGTCGGGAAAAATTGAAGTGCTTGTGGCCGAAGGTGAAACCGTTAAGGTTGGACAGGTCGTTGTAAAAATTGACACGTCGGTAAAACCAGAAGCAAAAACCGAAGCTCCAAAAACTGAAACCAAACCTGAAGTTAAAAAAGAAGAGAGCAAAGCACCGGCAAAAACGGAGCCTGTGGCCGCTACCTCCTACGCCACCGGCACACCGAGTCCGGCTGCTGCCAAACTAATGGCGGAAAATAATATTTCGGCCACTCAACTGAGCGGAAGCGGTAAGGAGGGACGGATCACCAAACAGGATGTTCTTGCCGCCCTATCAAACGGTTTGCCTACTGCTGCAAAAGTGCTTAGCAACAGCTGGCAGGGCTCTCGCGATAAGGACCATACCAAAATGACCTCTTTGCGTAAAACAGTAGCCAGACGCCTTGTTTCAGTTAAAAATGAAACTGCCATGCTTACCACTTTTAACGAAGTGGACATGAGCGCTATTTATGCCATCCGCGCAAAATACAAGGACAAGTTTAAAGAGGTGCACGGCAACAATGTTGGATTCATGAGTTTTTTTACCAAAGCGGTAACCGAAGCCTTGTTCCATTTTCCGGCTGTAAACGCTTCGATACAGGGTGATGAAATTGTGTATCATAAATACTGCGATATTGGCATTGCCGTGAGCGCGCCGAAAGGGCTCATGGTACCGGTATTGCGCAACGCCGAACTCATGAGCCTGGCTCAGATAGAGGGTGGCATTAAAGAACTGGCACTTAAGGCCCGCGACGGAAAGCTTACGATTCCCGACATGGAGGGTGGCACCTTTACAATTACCAATGGCGGTGTGTTTGGCAGTATGATGAGTACTCCGATTATTAATCCGCCGCAAAGCGCCATATTAGGCATGCATAATGTGGTGGATCGCCCGATGGCGGTGAACGGACAGGTAGTGATACGCCCCATGATGTACGTAGCGTTAAGTTACGACCACCGGATTGTTGATGGCAGAGAGAGTGTTGGGTTTTTGGTGAAAGTAAAAGAAATGCTCGAAAATCCGACACGGATGCTTTTTGGTGGAAAAAATCCGGAAGAGATTTTACTTGGTCTCTGATGGGTATTTATTCCCCTTTATTTTTCGAATTGGTAATGGTTGTAGTCCTCCAGTAAGGTTTTCAGGAAGGTTTCGTCGTCCATGTCAACACTTACCATGGCGTATTTATCTTTGATTTTTTTTGCCAGAAGCTTAAAATGGGTTTTGTTTCCCTGTGCATCTGCAAAATCAAGCACTTCGCGAATAATACCCGCCTCTTTATCGCTAAACAGCGCCACCTGAGGAAAAACAATCTTATACCCTTCCTTTTGCGGAGTAAGAATGGTTCTTTTGATGTTTTCCCGATTGTTCACGGATATCACCGTAGTTCCTGCCACGAGGTCGCCAAGTCGTTGTGCCTTTTTGGTTGCAGCAATCGCTACAATTCCAATAATACTGTCGTCAATAATCCTAAATAAAGAGCGAATGAGATATGAGCCAAAATTGGCCTGAGTTCCATTAAGTTTAACCACTTTTATTTTTACAATCATTTTTCCCAGA
>CALMNJ010000129.1 GCA_937868675.1 uncultured Bacteroidota bacterium
TACCTTAAGGCACAGACAAACCCACACTTTTTATTTAATACACTCAATAATATTATTGAACTGATGCATAAGGATGTAAACAAGGCGGAGGATTTTGTTGTTAAGCTCTCTGTAATTCTGAGAACAGCTTTACAGGGACAAGGCGTGTCCAAAATAACGCTTGACGAGGAATTAAACCTGATAAAGAACTATGTGGAGTTGCAGTCGCTTCGGTTGAGCAGCAATAATAAAGTGAAATTTGAGGTAAGTGGAAACACAGCCGGATTGAATATTGAACCGTTGCTTTTGATTAATTTTATTGAAAATGTGTTCAAGCACGGGCTTTCGGATACTGAGAATGAACTCATAATTCGGATACACGCCGGAGGCGGGCGGCTTGAGCTTTATACCGAAAATAATATTTCGCGTGCCGGAAGACCAGGTTTAGGTAAAGGAATCGGGCTTGATAACGTGAAAAAAAGACTGGAGATTGCTTACAGAAACAAGTATCGTTTACAATTACAGGAACATCACAGCAGGTTTAAATTGAATCTTGGGATTGATCTGGAATGAGAACCCTGCGTTGCATAGCAATTGATGATGAACCTTTGGCTTTGGATAGAATAGTCAGGCTTATCAATACCAATACAGCACTGCAATGTGTTGGCACATATAGCAGTGCACGAGAGGCAATGGAGGGAATGAAGGAGGTAAAAGCAGATCTGGTGTTTCTTGATATTGAAATGCCGGGAATGAACGGGCTCGAATTTGCAACAAAACTCTGTGGGAAACTACCTGTAATTTTCACAACAGCCTATGAACAATATGCCATCCGGGGCTTCGATCTGAATGTGGTTGATTATTTACTGAAGCCCGTTTCGGCTGAGCGGTTAAAACTAGCTGTTGCCAAAGCTCGTGAAAGGATAGAAACAACTGAAAAAAACAATGCTTCCATAATTGTCCCATCAGAATACCACACGCATAAAATATTACTGAAAGATATTTTATACATAGAAGGGCTTAAAGATTATGTGAAAATTTACTGTGAAAGTAATGATAAGCCTGTTCTTACCCGACAGAACTTAAAACGAATTGAATCGCAATTGCCCGACAAATTGTTTTTCCGAGTCCATAAATCCTTTATTGTTCCAATTAATAAAGTGGATAGCGCTTCACGGCAAAAGCTTTTTTTGAAAGGACGCGAAATTCCACTGGGGGACAGTTTTAAGGACTCTTTTTTAAGTGTTTTTTTAGAATATAAAACCCCCGAAACGTAGCGTAAGTTTATTACGGAACGTAACATTTTGTAATGTTGTGTTTAAAAATGCCCAGCCGGGTTTTAGAAACGCGGTGTTTTGCCGCTTTGCGGCCGCCACTTTGCCAAGGTTTGCGCGATGACCGGATGCCGAAAAGAAACAACCGTTTGGAATGATTTATTGTCTGAGGCTTTACGATAGCACCCTTTGTATTACTTTTGCGGGTTTTTGAACGGAGCAATTTTTTGTACTCCCTGTTGGCGCGGCGCTGATATTTATCGCAGTTGCACGAGTCGCTCCAAAGCGGCCCCGCAATAGAAGTTACTGCCATGTTGAAACAAAAAACAGATATCAGAAGTTTCGTTTTCATTCTTTTGAAAAGCTCCCCGTCCGGGTTAAATGACGGGGAGCTTTTGATTTATTCGGCTTTTTTGATGCTCACTTTTCCGGCGGCACACCAGGTTTTGAATTCGTTGGTGTAGTAAAGATAAGCCGTTGAGGCGGGGGTGTCGTATTCGCCGGGCATTTCGGCTTTGAGGTCAAGGTTTATTTCCTTTACCGCTTTTGGCGCCATGCCGCGATAGTATACGGCAATGTTGTTACCTTTAATTTCATAATAATCAAACACCTGTTTTTCCTGCAACTCCTTAAGTTGCCAGGGCTGTGCGCTTAATCCGGCGGGTATGCCAATTATTGCCATGGTGCTTGGTACATCGCTTGCGCTTTTATTACTCAATACGGTGCTCAATCTGATGGTTTCTCCAACCAGCGCCGTTTTTGCAGCCAGTGTGGTTTTAATATCAACTGAGCAGTTTTCGTTGCTGGCAGGTAAAAATGTACTCCAGTTTACCGAAAGCGAGTAGGGCAGGGCATCCTTCACGCCAACATATTTTACCCGAACGGTATGTGTTCCTTCGTTTTTAATAAACTCTTCCAGACCTTTTATTTCAATGGCTTTGGTTTCGCCTGCTTTATAGTTGGTTTCGGCTACTTTTTTATCATCAACATAAATTATGACTGTTCCGTCTTCTTTTGTGCGTTTACTGAATTTGGCAAATTCGGTCAATGATTTAAGTGCCAGGATAGTGCCCTGAGTGGAGCTGAAAACGCCCGAACCGCTGCGTGTGCTCACCAGAAAATGAACGGCATTGTTGAGCGCGCTCATGTTTTTAGTATCGTCCTTAAGCATGGCCAAAATGGCAAGGGCTGTGGTTTCGATGGATAGCGATTGTCCCTGTGAGTAAGTTATCGAATGCGAAGAGCCGGTGAAGCTGCCGTCTTTTTGTTGCGTGCTCAACAGGGCTTTCAGAGCTTCATCTGCCTTCGTATTTTCTTTCATCGAAAAGGAAGCGTTGGCCATCATGGCAAGCATGTAAGGGTCTTTTGAGCTGAGGGCCTTGTTGTACGACGATTCGAATTCCTTTTTGATGTCGGTATAACCTGCATCTGAGAGTGCATAAACAATATAGGCGTTTAGAATGTCATCACTAATTCGTCCAAAATCATGGTAGGCGTGTTGTTCTCTTGCAAAGCCGCCTTTACCATCTTTGTGATTCAGCAGCCAGCGCGCGGTGCGGTCAAGCATACCCTGATCCACATCCTGACCGGCTTTTTTCATGTCAACAAACTCCATGATACCATACGCGGTGAGCCCTTCATGACCCGGATTGGCGCCAAACCACTCATACCCCTTGTTGCTGGATTCAAATGTGGTAAGGCGTTTATAGCCGCGGTCAAGAAGGTCGGTGGCGCGGGCCAATGTTTTTGTATCATGGTTGTCGGTATGTTTCATGTAATCCAGTACCATGGCGTTTGGATAGGCAGTGCAGGAAGTTTGTTCAAAACAGCCGTAGGGTTCCTGAAGTATGCCTTCAACCCCTTTCAGCAAATCGGTAACAACATTTGGATAGGCGCTGAAGCAGGCGCGGAGCGAGCCATTCACCAGATTGGAAACGGTAAATGTGTATTCTTTTTCTTTTTCCTGCCCCGAGAAGGAAGCGTTTACCGGAAAACCTTTGGCCCTGATTTTTATTTTTTGGGTGAAGGCATCGCCCAATCCGCAGGCTTTGAAAGACAGGCCGAACTCAGCATCGCCAATGGCGTTTGCAACTTTGTACGGAAGCAAAATGGTGCGTGCTGTTCCCGGCATAATGGTTTGCACTTCGGGTGTTTTTTCCAGTGCAACAAGGCCCGCCGGTGAATTAATTTTTAAAGTGCCGCCAATGGGTGCATCGGTATTGTTTTTAAGTGTAACGGGAATATTCAGAATGTCCTCGGTTACAACATCAACCGGTATTTTTGCGCTGATGGCAAAGGGAAGCTGGGTGAAGAAGTTTTTTTCATAGTGTCCCGCATTGCCGTCAGATGAAATGCCTTCCACCGTGGTGCGGAAAGAAGTGATATCATCGGATGTATAAAACTCGATGGTTTTTTTGCCGGAGTATCCTACTTCGATGTTCGGATTCCAGTAAATGGTGTTACGAAAATCTGTGCGGGTTTCAACATTTTGTTGTTTTTCATAAGCAGGTGACTGAAACTGACGGGCACGATAATATACCGTTTGGGGTTGAGCGTTGCGAAGCGCCTTAAATTTTCCGGGTTGTTTAGCAGGTTCAAAGCGCAGGTCTTCGGCCGCCACTTCTCCTGCCATTTTTGCATCATCCTCTGCGATGGGTTTTTCGGCGTCCATTTTCGCTTTATTTTCACCCAGGTCATCCTTTCTGTTGCTTTTCTTTTCAACCTCGCTTTTCGCACGATTTCTCACTGCCCGATGCGGCCTTTTCACGGCAGACTCCTGTACTGCCGCCATCGCCATGGCCGGAGCCAGCATCACCCTTTTTTCACCCAGTATTTCATTCTCATTAACCGTTTTGGTCTGCATTTCGTAATACTGATTATCGTACAGGTAAATCATCAGGTTGCTGCCATAACTCACCGGCGACTGTACCTGCATGGCAAATCCTTCGGCGGTAAACGAAAACGATACGGGTTCTGAAAGGTCGGTGTGTGGAAAGGAAAAAAGCCCTTTTTCATCGCATAGTATAGCGCGACCGTCGCTGCACTTAATGGCGGTGTTTTTAACCGGCATATTGTTCATCGCATTAATAACTTTTCCGCCAACAAGACTCAGTTCGGGCTGGTGAGTAATTGGCGGCAGATCCTGTTCAATCAGTTTTTCCCAGGTAAACCTTCTCCACCCCGAAGTCATCAGGAGGTAGTCGAGCGCTTTAAACGATTTGGGTTCTTTTTTGTTGAAATAGAAAGCGGGTTCTTCTACCTTTTCACGAAGATCCTGCTGCAGCAGCATTTGTGAAACAATATTGCCCGATTTGTCGTCGGCAAACGCAAGCAACTGGTCGTTTACAACGGCCATGGAAAGGTTCGCCGGCATGGGCATACCGCGCACGTCCTTCACGCTGATGGTCATGCGAACTTTATCGCGTGGTAAATATTTTTCCTTTTCGGTTTCAACACTGATGTTCATTTGCTTATCACGGTTCACAAAGCAAAGCCGTTCGGCGCGTGCAATGTTTTTTGAATCAAAAATGGTAACCTGGCATACACCTGCGGGCAATTGTTCTGTTGCAAAACAAAATGTATTTGTGCCCGGGGCAACACTGAAGGCGGTTGCATAAACAAGTTTTCCGCGCACCTGGGCCACAAGCGACATTTCTTCTGTTTCGGTGGATCCGACCGAAATGCCCAAACGGTCGGCCTGCGTGTTGTCTACACTGAGTATATAACCGCGATCAAGGGCTTCTGGCACAGTGTATTCCTCTTTGATTCCTTCTGGTTTTGTGATCTTAACCTTGTATCGTTCACCGGGCTGAGGGTTGATTTTAAATGCGCCCATGCCCTGATGATAGCTGCTGAAAGCGCACACACGGCTTCCCTTCTGCGTAAGCACTATGCCCTCCACGTCGGCGGGCTTGCCAAATTCATTTAAGGCTTTAAAAGCCACATTGTTTTCGAGGCCGTTCACCAGATCGCCTCCTTCGGGATAAAGCGACAGAGAAATTTTGTTGAGCACTATCGGAATGGAGCGCGAAATGCTTTCGGTGTTACCGTTGTAGTCAATCATCACATTAAGCAGGCCGTCGTTTGTTTTAAGCTCGCGGGGCAGATTAAACGAAATGGTGTGTTTGCCTTCATTGTCGGTCATTTCGGTCTGTTCAGTTGTTTTAACCCCGTTAATGTTTACCACGTATTTTAATCGGGCATTGGCAAGTGGTTTGTTTTCGTTGGTATTAAGCTCAAGGCTTGCGGTTACTTTATCGCCGGCACCAAATGCTTTGCGGTCGAAGTCGAGTTTCATTTTAAGATTTGGAAGCACCACATCCTGTACCTGAATTTCTTTTTCGAAAGCGGTATTCTCTCCATCGTTCTTCATCCAGTTTGTATAGGCTTTTATTTTATAAAGCCCGCCGGGTATTTCGCTGTTTAAACTAAAATCGCCGGCCACTTTTCCGTTTTTGGCAATTAAATTCAGTTTTTGTTCAACGGTGCCTTTGGGGCTTATGAGTTCTACGTACACAATTTCGCTTTGCTGAGAGGGTTTAAGGGTTTGCGCGTTGCGAATGTAGCCGGAAAGCCATATATCGTCGCCCGGCTCATAAAGCGGTTTGTCGAGCTGGAGGTAAATACGGTCTTCGGGGAGGTGCTGGTTGTAAGCATTCATCTTATCGCGGAGGCCGCGGATAAAATGGTTGTCAATAGCTTGTTTAAAAATGTCGGGGGTGATGAAGAGTGAGGACACTCCTGCCAGGGCCAGGAACGCATATAATATGGACATTTTGCGTGCTCCCGGGCGTTCGTTGTTTTGCTTTGCTGATCTCATGACTTTCGCTTTTGTTTAATATTGAGATGCAGCGAAAGAACTAATTCCATAAATGAGCCCGCTTTTTTTTAAAGCGGTTAAGGAATTTGTTTGTTCTGTTATTTTTAGGGCGCCCGAGCGCGCTTTCCCTGCCTACCGGCAGGCAGGCACTACAATCGCTGGCGCAGAACCGGTTAACCTGAAAAGTTTGTCATACTAAATTATGTACGACTATTTCCTGACAGCTGCCAAGAGCAAAGGGTTGATGAAATAAAAAAAGGCCGTGATCTGATCACGGCCTTTAGTGAAGCGTTGTATTAAAGGTATTATTCTCCGGTTACACGGGTAATATAAACAGTTTTAAAAAGACCACTTTTTATACCATAGTCAACGGTGGCAACTTTGGTAAGACCTCCATTTTTGGCTGCTGTAGCAACGCTAACATCAACATTGGTTGCAATACCGAACCATACTGTTTTTCTGGCTTCTCCTGTTTTCAGGGAAGCAGCGGTAGTTACCATACCCGGGTAATATCTGGTGCAGGAAGCGAGTGCCATTGCACCGATCACTGCTATAAATAATGCTGTTTTTTTCATGATTTTGAGTTTGATTAATTTCCTTTTACTATTATTTCTTTTTTGTAGAAAAGTCCCTATATAAGGGGAATCCACGAAGTTTTCATATCGGCAATAGCCACCCCACCTTTAATCTTGCCGTTGTGGGCGGCTTCGGCTATTCCAAAGTTTTTATTCATGATAAAAGCACCGAATAATACGGTAGTTTTGGATACACCTGTTTTATCGCCAATAGGAGCGGCTGAAACCGACAATGGCATGGTAACTGAACACGAGCTAAGGATTGTCGCTACGACAACTGCACTTGCAATTAATTTAATTTTTTTCATGGTATTATTCTCCTGTTACTCTAACGGCAATTTTTCCGGTAGAAAATAGATAGACGTCAACTGAGCCTATTTTTGTGATGCCACCCAGTTTTGCGGCGGTAGCGATGCCGGCATCGGAGTTACCGATAAGGTTTCCTTTAACATAGCCTTCCTTGGTCCCGATCGGGTTTCCGGTTGTGTGATGCGATGACATGACCACACAAGATCCCATCATGACTGGCAACGCCAGCAGAAGGGTCATTTTTTTTAATTGTTTCATGTGTTTTTGTGTTAGTTGTTATTAACTGGTTGTTATTAAGCGTTATTTTTTCTTTTTGTGTTTAATTACCTCTAATGCACCGTTTACGTAAACGGAGTCGTATGTATATCGGTCGTCAAGAGGTTGCACCGTTTCATTTTGTTTTTCTTTTTGCTTTGCAACAGCCTGAGCCGCTTTTCTTTTTCGTTTAGTTACCTTTAGTGCTCCGTTTACGTAAACGGAGTCGTAGACGTATTGGTCGTCAGGAGTTTGCACAACTTCACTCTGCTTTTCTTTTTCCTTTGCAACAGTCTGAGCCTGTTTTTCTCTCTCACGTTCTTTTTCTTTGGCCTTTTCAGCGTCTTTTTCCTTGGCTTTTTCCTCTTTAGCTATATCTTTTGCAGGGCCACCGGATTTTGGCTTTGATTCTTTAGCTACATCTGTTTTTTTAGGTTCAGGCTTCGAATCGGTTGTGGGCTTGCTGTCAGCGAATGAATAGGCTATGTGAATGATACCTTTTTCGCTCTCATCGCCCTTTTTTGTTTTTTGTTCTCCAAACGTTATTTGTGCTCTGGCCTTGCGGCTTAAAATGATAAAGAGTTCCTTAAGCCGTTGTTCGCTAAGTTCCTTGTAGGAGGCTTTGTAGTAGTAAGCATAAGTGTTTACATTTACTTTACGCCCGTTTAATCCCTTCACCCATTTGTCTATTTTTGCCACGTTGCTATCGTGTGGCGCTACCTGTGTGTAATAGTAATTAAGACGCAATGTGTCGGTTTGCGAAAATAAATTCTGGCTAAAAACAAATGCCAGTATCGAAAAAAAACAAAAGTTCCTGAAATTCATTTTTGTTGTAAGGTTACTCATGTGGGCGTTGTTTGTTGCTTAAATTCGGGCAAATCTAATCTTTTTTGGTTAATCACAAAAAATA
>CALMNJ010000130.1 GCA_937868675.1 uncultured Bacteroidota bacterium
GTAGTATCACTTCCCGGCCTTTGTACCTGATGGTAATAAGCATTTGCGTTCCGTTGTCCACCACACTTTCAATTCGTCCAATGCTGCCAAGCCGCCCCTCAATCAGTTCGTAACCTTCCCAGAGCCCTTCCTCGTCGGGCAAAATCAAATGGCTTGCTACAAATACTTTTTTTCCCGTCAGTTTTTTTTTTTTTTTAACGTTATCAATTCCCTCAAGGCTCACAATAATATTTTGGCCGGCCTCGCGCACCTCTGTAATAAAGCAAGGCATTTTTGAGCCCGCTTCCTCCACAAAAAGCGTTTCGGCCTCTTCAATCAAAAAATCGCTTGTGCATTTTAATACCAAACCGCCTTTTACACCATGCGTGCGGCTGAAATATCCAAGCTCGGCCAGTTCCACTAATTGCCCATCGAAGCGTTAACAAAGCTCACAAAGAGCGGGTGCGGATTTTCGACCGTACTTTTGTATTCGGGATGAAATTGTACGCCAATAAAAAAACGGTGCGTGGGAATCTCGACAATTTCGGCAAGACCGGCGTCGGGATTGAGCCCTGATAGCACCATGCCGGCCTCTGTGAATTTTTTGGTGTATTCGTTGTTGAACTCGTAACGGTGGCGGTGGCGCTCGTTAATGAGTGGTTTTCCATACACCCGGAAAGCCAGCGTACCTTCTTCAATACGGCAGGGGTAAGAACCCAATCGCATGGTGCCGCCCATGTGTGAAATGTTTTTTTGCGCCTCCAGCAAATCAATTACCGGATCGGGCGTGGCCGGATTCATTTCGCGGCTGTGCGCATCCTTAAGCCCCAATACATTGCGCGCAAATTCGATAACCGCGCATTGCATGCCCAGGCAAATGCCCAGAAACGGAATGTTTTTTTCGCGGGCGTATTTAATGGCGGCAATCTTGCCTTCAATGCCCCTGTTACCAAAACCGGGCGCCACCAGAATGCCCTGAAGGTTCTTTAACTGACTGTCAATATTATCGGGATGAAGCCCCTCACTGTGTATCCACTCAAGTTTAACCCGGCAGTCGTTTACGGCACCGGCGTGTATAAATGCTTCTGCTATGGATTTGTAGGATTCTTTAAGCTCCACGTATTTACCAATAAGGCCAATATTCACTTCGCTGGTTGGATTGCGGAATTTGGTAAGGAAGTTATTCCACTTATCCAGTTGAACGGTTGAAGAGTGCGACACCTGGAGTTTTCTCAACACCATCTCGTCAAGCTTTTCGCGCTCCATTAATAAGGGTACCTCGTAAATGGTTGGTGCATCGAGCGCTTCAATAACCGCTTCCGGAATCACGTTGCAAAACAATGCTATTTTGCGTTTAATGTCTTTACTGATGGAGTGCTCCGAGCGGCATACCAGCACGTCGGGCTGAACGCCGTATTCGAGCAAGGTTTTTACCGAATGTTGGGTGGGCTTTGTTTTAAGCTCGCCCGAGGTGGCCAGGTAAGGCAGCAGGGTAAGATGCACCACGGCGCAATCGTGCCCCATTTCCCAGCGAAGCTGACGAACGGCCTCAATGTATGGAAGTGATTCAATATCGCCCACTGTACCTCCAATTTCGGTGATCACAAACTGGTATTGCCTGGTGCGGCCCAGTGTTTTGATGCGGTTTTTTATCTCGTCGGTGATGTGCGGAATTACCTGCACGGTTTTACCCAAAAATTCGCCTTTGCGCTCTTTTTCAATAACCGATTGATAAATGCGGCCCGTGGTAACATTGTTGGCTTGCGAGGTGCGCACGTTCAAAAACCGCTCGTAGTGCCCCAGATCAAGGTCGGTTTCGGCGCCATCGTCGGTTACATAGCATTCGCCATGTTCATACGGATTCAGGGTTCCGGGATCAACATTAATATAAGGGTCGAGCTTTTGAATGGTTACGGTGAATCCTCTTGCCTGCAATAGTTTGGCGAGCGACGCTGCAATGATTCCTTTTCCGAGAGATGATGTTACCCCGCCAGTAACGAAGACGTATTTTGTGTTTTTAGGCATACAGTTTTAGTAAAAAAACTGTAAGCAAAGGTATTGAAAAAAGGCCAGCTAAAAGGTGTGTTTGATAACTTGTTGAGGAAAATAAAAAATCACTCGTTCCATATCAGCTGCACATAGCCATTAACCGAAAAGCCGAGCGCATCGGCGTCCCAGCCTCCGAACCAAATGGTGGTGGGCCATACCGAGGGAGGCGTTATCTGTTTGCCGTTTACCGTTGCTTTTTGCGCGTTGAGCGGATAGTTGATAAGCGTTTGCGTGCCGGCCTGCCGGGTGCGCCTGTTTTCAGGGTCGTTCATGTCAAGCTCCGAAATGCGCTTGCCGAGCGCTGCCGCTTCAATCTTCAGCTTTTTATTATCGGGCTGCTTTTTTATTTTTTCGTTCAGAACGCGGAGATCGGCCATCAGCAGGTTTTTTCGCTCGTTGCGGTAAGCCGTCCTGTCATACACGCCACCGGTATAAATGGCCTCCACCGAGTCCATAAAAACCGTGTTCAGCATAAACGTATTCAGCTCACTGATGTTGTATTTCTCTATGTCGTTCTGCGGTTTGGCCGGGTTGGCATAAAAGCGGCGCCTGAACGACATGCCCTTTCCTTCGATGCTCAGTATAA
>CALMNJ010000131.1 GCA_937868675.1 uncultured Bacteroidota bacterium
GGAATTCGGTGCGGCGGTTGCGAGCCCTGCCGTCCTCGCTATCGTTGCTGGCAATGGGTTTATGCGGACCGTAACCTTTGGCGGTAATACGGTGCCCGTCAACGCCGAACTTTTCAATCGTTTCTTTTACGGTGAATGCACGATTGGTACTGAGGGCTTCGTTGTCTTTTTCGTTACCTACATTATCGGTGTGGCCACTTATTTCAATTTTTAGTTTTGGATTTTCTTTCAGGTACTGTGCAAATTGCTCAAGCACTACTTTGCTTTCCTCGTGCAGGTCGGCACTGTTTGTTTGATAATAGATGTTATTAATAACAAAGCTGCTGCCCTTTTTGGCTTCTTCGACTTTAATATCAACCACAACCGGATCGGAGAACTTAGATTTATCGCTTACTTTAACTACGGTTGAATTAAAGGCAATACTGTCTTTTTTTACGGTTACCGATACTTCGGTGTTTTTCTTTTGCGCAAACATAAACTCGCCGGTGGTACTGTCCACCACGGCGAAGGATTTTTTTTTGCTTTTCATGTCAACAATTTCAACAATGGCACCGGCCAGAGGAATGCTGTCTTTTTTAATCTGACCTTTTGTAAGGATCACTTCCTGCGGACGTGCCTCTTTGTATAACTCAAAGCCATAAAAATCCCAGCGGCCAATGCCACGGCCCTTTACCTTGCCTTCATCAAAACTGAAAAAGTAACCGGTTTTGGTGTCGCCGCTCACCAGAAATCCGGTGTCATCGTCCTCGCTGTTGATGGGCGATCCAATATTTTCGGGTTCTCCCCATTCGCCTTTTTCATTTTGCCTCACATAAAAAATATCGTACTTGCCAAAACCGAAATGTCCGGTGCTGCTGAAATAAAGCGTTTCACTGTCGCTGTGAATGAATGGAGTTTTTTCGTCGCCTGCGGTGTTTATGTTCGGGCCCAGGTTTTTGGGTGGGCTCCAGAGGCCTGTTTTAAGATCGCGTTTGCACATGTATAAATCAATGCCGCCATAACCTCCGGGCCTGTCGCTTGCAAAAAACAGGGTGAGTCCGTCGGAGGCAATGGTGGGCTGGCTGTCCCAGTATTTCGGATCGTTAATGCCCGGCACTTTACGAACGGGGCCCCAGCTTCCGTCGGAGTAGTCGCTCACATAAATGTCGCAGTTAGGCTGAAGGCCGCCTTCCTGTTTCATCATGGCAAAGTAAAGGTGCTTGTTATCAATGGTAATGGTGCAGCCACCCTGATTGTCTTCTGTTTCGTTAAACGGAGAGCTCATCGGTTCACCTTCGCTGAACATGCCGGTTTTGTCGCGGGCGGCCACCATAAATACTTCCTTCATACGATCGCTGGTGTAAACTTTGTCCATGCTGTTGCGTGGATAGGTGCGTGTAAAATAGCAGTACTTGTCGTCAGGCGAAACGTAAGCCAGGTATTCATCCGAACGGGTGGAGACCCCCTGCACCACACCGGGGCTGAAGGGAACGTTGCGTTTAAGGCCCATTTCTTTTTTGGCGGACTTGATCATTTCTTTGGCCTGATATAGCTCGCCGCTGTAATCGGATGAGAATTTCTTCTCATTATCATCTTTAAAGTCCACAAATTTTTTAAGGTATTTTATGGCCGAATCGTTGGCCATGCGCTCGTAAAAATCATAACCAATGTAATAGTAGGGCTCGCTGTGGATGTTTGGGCATTGTGCGATGGCTTTGTAAAAAAATGGAAGGGTAGGTGTAAAGGCCTTATTTTCGAGTTTGCAGCGGGCGGCCAGTTCAAGCCCCATGGCGAGGTTGGCTTCGGGAAACTCGGGATTTATTTTTAAGGCACCCACCAGAAATTCGAGCCGTTCGGGTTTTTTGTATTTTTTTTTTTTTTTGCCTTTTTCATAAAGCGACACCGCTTTTTTTTTAATATCGTCGCGTCACCATTTGGAACCTAAGCCACTATCTTCCTTA
>CALMNJ010000132.1 GCA_937868675.1 uncultured Bacteroidota bacterium
CAGCTATGTGTATGCCGACGTAACCAACAAACAGCCAAAAGGCAAAATTGCCGTGCCTGCCCCGGCCAACGCTTCGGCACAACAAATCAGCGATGCCACCATCAATCTCGATGAATTTATTTCCTATCCCATTGATGCCCTGGCGGCGTATTACATGAACAAACAACAACTTGCACAAACCAACGACACTTTAAAAGCGGGCGATCTTGCCATACTTACCGCCATGCACGTGGCCACCAAAGAAACCAGCAACTGGACCTGGCAAACTTTTTTCTGGACCATTAATCCGGCGCAACCCGATTTTCCGAGCTCGGCGTGGCAGGCCAAACTGCAACCCACCGCGCAACTCAACGGCGCCGCCGCGCACTATGCCCTGGCCACCTGTTACGCCATGGTGTGGCCCAATCAGCCGGTTACCGGTGGCACCAACACCAATGCGCGCGCCATTATTGGCTACAATCCCTATCTGGAACCCGGACTACCGGCGCCCTTCGGAAATGTGAATGCACTTAACTCAACGTATCAATATGGCATGCAAACCAACTGCATGTCGTGCCATGCCTATGCCACCCAGTTTAAAAACACGCCTTACAGCGCCGACCAGTATGTGGATATGAAGGATACCATTTTTAATAATTCGGTTCAGTTGGATTTTGCCTGGTCCATCAATCAAAACGTGAACACAAACAAATAAACAATTGTTCCGTTCATTAAGGTGATAAACAGGAACACGGAAGCGGTTGCGGTGTGCGCGGCTGCTTCCGTTCCTTGTAGCAAGCGGTTTTAATAAATTGCTTGTGACTTGTGAAGGAGCAAAAGGTAATGAATGAAACATTGCGATATGCAGGATTAATCAGCCCATCGCTCCAAAAGCATAAACACGGAGTTTGCCGAAAATCCGATGAAGAGTAGGCGTTACAAATACCGGATATGGAAGACGTAAAAAAGTCATACAAAAAAATCCGCCAAACCATTGGCGCCCTTGGCATTGGCCTGCCTTTGCTTATTTATGTGCACACCGGAATTGTTTGGGACTGCTGGAGTCTGCAGGACAGTATCAGTCATTACTATTTCACGTCGGGCAATGTGTTTTTTGAGGGGATCCTATGGATACTTGGTCTGGTTCTTATTTATTACCCTGCTTACAAAAACGAAAAAAAACGCGACGTGTGGTTAACCACATTTTCAGGTTTTTTTGCCTGGGGGGTAGCACTCATTCCTACCAACAGCAACAGTGCCGACAGTTGCGCCATGTTTCACCTGACCGACTCGCCGCTGCGCAACGCCATACACCTTTCCTGCGCAGGGCTTATGCTGGGTATATTTTCGTATATGAGTATTTTTCTGTTTACGAGGTCAAATCCTGCCAACTATAACGCACAAAACCCGGGCACCTGGAAAAAAGTACGCAATTTTATTTACGTGTTTTGCGGCCTGTTAACCTTTTTAAGCATAGTCACCATACTTGTACTGCAGCAATTCGAAAAAAAAGACCAGTTTCCATTCGGGCACAAGTACACTTTTTGGTTCGAGGTAACAGCCATTGTTCCATTCGGTATTTCATGGCTTATTAAAGGTGGTTTTTTGTTTACCGACGAGGGTGACCCCAGCACCATGGCCCAGTTGAAAAGTCTGGTTACAAAAGGGAAGCTTATCAAAACAAACTGAAATAACAAGGGACCTACCTTAGAATAAGGAGTGCGGCCAAATCCCCAAAAGAAATGTAGTATGAGAAATATACACCTGTGGTTGTTGAAAGCGCTGATAAAAGTAAAACTTTTGGACGCATTTAGGATGAAGCTGAAGCTTGCGATTCTCAATTCTGTTTTTCATTGTTCTTTATCAACGATGGAAAAAGCAATGAACAATATCCCGTTTTTCAGGGAGGGGAAATGCAGGTTTTGGGGTGGAAGTTTGAATACGTGATAAAATAGTTTTGTGAATGTACCAGGACAAATAAAAACATCATTAACAATTTAAAAAAAAGATTATGGCGGCATTTTATTATGACAAAATTACAATAACAAAAAACCCTGTTAATTCAGGTGTTTATGACTTTACAGCGACATCGAATGTAGGATTCAGTCCTACGGCAAGTCCAGTTAACACAATGTTTGATGCGAACAATGGAGACTGTGAATACACTATTCCACATGGAGCGACTAACAGCAATATGGTTATTTTCCCAACAATAACTATTGATTTTACGTCTAGTATTTATACCGCCGATAAACTCTTAATGTTTACTAATACTTACCCGGAATTTGCCGATGCCACAGATTATAAAGGAGGTTTTTCGATAAAAGACACTAAATACCCCCCACCAAGAGCTTCACACGCGATTAGTTTGAATGGAGAAGTTCAAACTTTGAATTTTGTAAACCAGATGCCAAAGGTACTCTTGCCAGTTACACTGACGGGCATTCTTGAAATCAACTCGATTGAGCTAACAAGAGTGTTGGATAAAACTTACACTGTCAAAGTTATTCTCAGGGATATTGGTGTAGCTCCTCAGTATGATGTTTCCGGTATGTACGTTTTACCCGACAACTCACTATATAATAAATCCATCCTTGTATTGGCCGTTACTCGTAACGGTACCCCGAAAACAAACCTTTTATTCGATGACCCTACCCTTTATGTTCCTTTAGGTGATAGCGGCAATATCAACGGGATGCCAGTGATTATATATGACGAAACCACTGTTCCTGCTAACACAGTCCTATGGCGAAACATTGGGTATAAAAATGCCGCACTTTATTTTGATTAAATTAGCCCATCAAGAATCTAAAATTACATAGCATATTTAATATCCTATTTTTACTATTAACTCCTCTTTCGTATAATGGGCAAGAACTTGAAGCTCTGATTGATAAGAATTTAATCCAGTACGATAGTATAGAAACCTATGTGTCCCTTAATAAAAACAAAAAGAGTTTGAGAGATTTATTGCTAAAATGTTCGCAGTCAAACTACTCTACTGGTTTTTCCGATACTTACAGAAGATTAGGTATCCTCTTTAAAAACAATGGGCAAAGCGATTCAGCGATTAAGTACTTTTTGGAGGCATGCAGATATTCTGTAAAAGCCAATGACCCACTCAGCCAAGCATCGAATCTTAACCAGATTGCAACGGTTTATAGCGGACAAAAAAACATCAAACAAGCTATTCTTTATTTTCGTCAGGCCATGGATGTTTATTCACAAATTCCCGACCATCGCGGCATGTCCGACGCCACCTATAACATTGCCGAAATGCAGTTTAATGAAGGGCAAAACGATTCGGCCTACATCAATTGCCTGCGGAGTCTGGGCTATATGAGGCGTTGGGGCGATACGGGCACTGTTGGCTACAATTACGACCTCCTTTCTAAAGCGGAATTGCGCAATACAAATCGCCAAAAAGCACTCGCTTATTCAAAACAGGCCATTGGCTTATTAAAAAACGATAATGACTTTTCCGGACTCATTCCTGCGCTTATCCAAATAGGGAAAGTTTATAGCAGGCTCAACCTGCCCGACAGCTCAATACACTGCTATAATCAGGCCTTTGGCATGGCCTGCACACTTGGCTACAAAACGTTTGTTCCGCAGATCGCCGCTTCTCTGGCTGAACAGTATGAGTTGATTGGCCGGCAAGACTCGCTGGTAAAATACCTTAAAATCAGGCAAACCTATACCGATTCGCTGAACGATGAAATAGCAAACCGTGCAACCGTCGAAAGCCTCGCCAAGTTCGACACCCAGCGAAAAGAAACCGAACTTCTCTACCAAAAGCAACTCAACGCGAAACAAAAGACCATGAACACCGTCCTTATTACCCTCGCCCTTATCCTCTCACTCACGCTCCTGCTCACACTCTTCTATTTCAGGCAAAAGAAAAAAATCCGGCAAAAGGAATCCGAACTACAAAACGCCAATGCGCTGATACAGGGTCAGGACGAAGAGCGCGAGCGCATTGCCCGCGAGCTGCACGACCGCGTGGGCTCTATGATTTCTACCGTGAAACTCCACTTCACCTCGATGGAAGAACAAATGAGCAACCTGATCAAAGCCCAGGGCCGCAGCTACGAAAAAGCCATTGGCCTGCTCGACGAAACCTACGAAGAGGTGCGCCGCATTTCGCACGACCTCGACAGCGGCCTGCTCGGAAAGTTTGGCTTGCGAACCGCCATGCTGCAGCTTACCCAGCTGCTGCAAAGCACCAATAAATTGCAGGTACAGTACATTGACAATAATTTGTTGCCCGAAACCTACAAACCCTTTGAAACCGACCTTTACCGCATTACGCAGGAGCTGCTGAGCAATACCATAAAATATGCCGGTGCCAGGGAAGTGAGCATACAGCTGAGCAGCAACAACGGAAACTTAGTATATTCGTATGAGGACGACGGAAAAGGATTTAACAAAGAGCAGTTGCAAAGCAGCAAGGGCATTGGTTATAAAAACATTGCAACCCGTGTTCTGAAAATGAAAGGCAGCTGGCATCTGGATACCAGTGCCGGACACGGATTAAACCTGATTATTGAAATACCGCTTGGAAACCATTGACATTATTATCGCCGACGATCACCTGCTGTTTGCCGAAGGCCTGCAAACCATACTGGCCAATACGCCACAAATAAGGGTACTGAAGGTGGTGAGCAACGGTCACGAACTTATGCAGGCGCTGGCCGGTGAGCAGGCGCATCTGGTATTGCTCGACCTTTCGATGCCTGGTATGGATGGAGAAGCGGCGGCGGCTAAAATTGTACAACTGTATCCCGAGGTAAAAATACTGGTCATTACCATGAAGGAAGACCCCGACACCATAAAAACCATGATGCAAACCGGGGTGCAGGGCATGGTGTTGAAGAACACTGGCAAAACCGAGCTGTTGCTGGCCATTGAGGAGGTAATGAAAGGCAATGTGTATTTAAGTCAGAAGCTGATGAAGCAACTGGCCGGCGATTTCAAAAAACAAAAGCAGGAAACCTGGCAGCTTACCAAACGCGAAAAAGAAGTGCTGCAGCTCATTTACGAAGGACTTACCACCACTCAGATAGCGGAAAAACTATTTGTAAGCAATTACACGGTTGAAACCCACCGAAAAAATTTATTTGTAAAGAGCGGTCTCAATAAATCGGCCCTGCTGGTAAAAAAAGCCATCGAGCTGGGTTATATCAAAGGATAATACGCATCTCTTTTGTATTGACCTGGACCTGTCTTAAAGCTCATGTTTGGGCGCCCGGGCGGGCTGCTCCGGGCTTCACTTCGTTACGGCTTTTGGCCTGTAAGCGTTACAGCAGGAGCAGGCCAAAGAGCCAGGCCCTACGCATCCCTGGCGCAACCTCTCGTTAATCAGAACTGTATGCTTTGTTTCCGGGAAACCTAGGTTTCAGACAGAACGGCATCTCCCCGTTTTCAGGGAATTAAAATCGCTTTTCTCCGGGTTAAAAAACAAGCCCTCCGCAACGAGCTTTGCTTCAAACACGGAGCATGCCGAAAATCCGGAGAAGAGTAGGCTATAAATTTTTTAAATTGAAAAAAGCCATATTACTTTTAATTCTAAGCCTGGGAGTGTTATCCCTCAACGGCCAAAACTATGAAACGTTTAATGGCTGTCCGCCGGAAGGCGATGCCAAAGGAATTGACGATCAAAATACCAACAAGTTAAAAAATCGCTACACGTTTCCAAGCGAAGCGGATATCGACCATTCGATAACCTTAGAAAGAATGCTTGAGCCAGGTAACGACGAAAACAGATTTACTGAAGCCAAGGCAGCTACGATTACCGGTTATGTTGTTAAGGTAAATAAGAAA
>CALMNJ010000133.1 GCA_937868675.1 uncultured Bacteroidota bacterium
CTGGTTATGGTTTAAGCCTTCTGCTTATCCGTGCAGGCATCTCGGTAGTTAATCAGGTTAGTCTGAGTTCACTTTTTACAATTTGCGCAGATTACACGATGCCAATGGTAAAAAAAGTAGGGTTTGTGATTGAGGAATCGGTCGGGAATGGCGGTGGTTTTGTGTACCCTAATGAAAATTACATAGCCAAAGTGCTTCGTAAAATGAATGCGGAAAAACTTGACACTGCCGAAGAATACGATAGAGAGAGAATCCTGAACCTTCGAAAGAACCCCGAACAAAAGTTTCCTGAAAGCGGACCTAAAGGAATTATTAATGTGAATTATCAACTCAGAATCAATCTTCAATGAGGTACATTCTTTTTGTTATACCGGTATTAGTATTTTTTTTGAATGGGAAGTCACAGGACACTGTTTTTTATCGCGATGGCGATGGGGTAAGACTAATCGGCAAATCTATATTCATGTACAGGGATGCTTCCGGTAAAATGTTGATTAACGAGGCACATAAGCAGCAGGGCTTTGAAAAAAGTGAAATAGATGTTCCAAATCTGGGGGTGAGCAAAAACACGTTTTGGTTTCGGTTTACGGTTAAAAATCAGTCGAAAGAAGACAAATTGTTGATGGAGTTTTCGCAACCTTTCGTGAATGTAATTGAAGTTTACACACCGGATGGAAGTGGCTATAAAAAGCAATATGCAGGCGATGACTTTCCTTTTTATGTGAGGAAGTATAATTACCCAAATTTTGTTTTCGACCTGGATGTTCCTTCAAATCAGATCCGCACGTTTTATATGAAGGTGAAAGGCGATGAACAGGTGCTTATCCCTGTGCTGATTGGCTCTTCAACCGCAATTATCAAAGATCTGCATAATATCGATCTTATTATTGGCATTTATTCCGGAATCATCTTTGCGATGCTCTTTTACAACCTTTTCATCTACTTTACAGTTCGCGATCGTATTTATCTTCGTTATGTAGTTTATATTTTTTGTATTGGGTTTACACAGGCTTGCATACTGGGTTATCCATTTCAATACTTCTGGCCAAGCAGTCCGGGGTTTGCCAACCTGAGCATTTACCTCTTTTCTTGTGCGGTTAGTATCAGCGCGCTCGAATTTCTTAAACCATTCCTTAATACAAAACAGCTTGCACCAAAAATGCATAAGTTCTCCTATCTTATTACAGGTTTGTACCTTCTAACTGCTGTTCTCAGTCTTACCGGAGTAATGGATATAGCCTACCTGATGGTTCAGGGCAATGCCGGATTCGTGGCTATTTATATGCTCGTAGTGGCTGTTTATTTAACAGGCAAAGGACACAAGCAGGCCATGTTTTTTCTGGTGGCATGGTCAATCATGCTGGTTGGTATTGTTGTTTTTATTTTGAAGGATTTCGGGCTGTTGCCAACAAATGTGTTTACAAGCTATACCATGCCAATTGGCTCTGCTCTCGAAACAATCCTTCTCTCGTTTGCACTTGCCGACAGAATTAATACTCTCAAAAAAGAGAAAGAAGAGTCGCAGATTCAGGCGCTATTGGTATCGCAGCAAAATCAAAAACTGATTCAGGAGCAAAATATTATACTCGAACAAAAGGTACACGAGCGAACGCTTGAACTCGAAGAGACGAACGAGGAGCTTAACGTCACCCTTTCTTACCTGAAGGACACGCAAACACAGTTGGTAAATTCAGAAAAAATGGCCTCTCTGGGTCAACTTACTGCTGGCATTGCACATGAAATAAATAACCCAATCAATTTTGTAAGCGCCAACCTAAAGCCGCTTAAGGCCGATATTTCGGAAGTGCTTGATGTGGTGGCAAAATACGAAGGAGTAAGGCCGGAAACAGACTTGGCTGCCCAGCTACAAGAGATAGATAAATTTAAAAAACAGATTGATCTGGATTATCTTAAAACGGAAATTAGCACGCTGCTGAATGGTATTGAGGATGGCGCCAGGCGCACTTCGGAAATTGTTGCTGGACTCAAAAATTTTTCGCGTCTTGACGAAAGCGACGTAAAGGAGGCATATATAAATGAAGGCATAGAGTCAACAATTGTTCTTATCCGAAGCTCGATTCCCAAAAACGTTGAATTGATACTCAAGCTCGGAAATTTGCCTCCCATTGAGTGCCTCCCCGGAAAGCTCAACCAGGTATTCATGAATATTCTTACCAATGCGGTGTATGCTATGAAAGCCAAAGGGCCTGAAAGCGTGAATAAACTTACTATTACTTCCACTTTGAAGGAGGATAAAATAGTTGTTACGTTTGAAGATACCGGTATTGGAATGAGTCAGGAGGTAAAAGAAAAAATGTTTGACCCGTTTTTTACCACCAAAGATGTTGGCGAGGGAACAGGACTTGGCATGTCAATAGTTTTCAAAATCATTGAAAGCCATCATGCTAAAATTGAAGTTGATTCGGAAGAAGGGCGCGGAACACGCATAACGCTTGTACTGAACAAAAAAATTAGCCGATAGCTGATTAACTGTAAACCGGTAGCTGACGGGTTTTAATCGAAATACTCTTTCATTCGATCAAAAAACCCCCGCTCTTTTTTATTGGGATTGGGCTCAAAGTTTTTTGAGGATTTGAGTTGTTCCATTATTTTTTTCTCTTCCGTGCTCAAAATAGTAGGTGTGTAAATGCTTATTTCGATGAGTTGGTCACCTCTGCCATAAGCGTTTACGTCGGGCAGGCCTTTGCCCTTTAAACGAAGCACTTTGCCGCTTTGTGTGCCTGGTTCGATTTTGATTTTTGCCTTTGCGTCAATGGTCGGTATTTCAACGGTGGTACCCAGCGCCGCATCAGGGAAGCTAATGTTTAGCTGATAAAGCAAATGGTTGCCTTCGCGCTTAAGTTGCGGATGCTCTTCTTCCTCAATCACAATCAAAAGATCTCCGTTAATGCCACCCCTTGGCGCCGCGTTGCCTTTACCATTCATGCTCAGCTGCATGCCCTCGGCTACACCGGCAGGAATATTCATGCTTATTACCTCCTCTTCTCGCACGATACCATCGCCATGACAGGTGTGACATTTGTCGCGTATGATTCGTCCTTCACCGCTGCAGGCTGTACAGGTGGTTTGAGTTTGCATGGCGCCAAGTATGGTTTGTTGCACCCTGGTAATGGTACCGCTGCCATTGCAGGTACGGCAGGTGTCGTACTGTCCGCCTCTTGCACCGCTGCCATTGCAGGTTTTGCAGCCAACAAATTTGTTTACTTTAATCTTTTTCTCAACTCCGAAAGCAATATCCCTTAACGACAGCTTTACTTTAACCCGAAGGTTGGTGCCACGGTTCACTCTCCTTCCGCCACGTGTTGCGCCACCAAAGCCACCAAAAGCCCCACCAAATATATCGCCAAACTGGCTGAATATATCGTCCATATTCATGCCACCATAGCCACCGGCACCTGAGGCGCCGCCTAAACCGGCATGACCGTACTGATCGTAGCGCTGCTTTTTTTCGGCATTGCTTAATACCTCG
>CALMNJ010000134.1 GCA_937868675.1 uncultured Bacteroidota bacterium
AACAACCATCATATTTTTAATTATGCCACGGCTTACAGGCTTGGCCATAATGAGATTGCAGCACCCGAGGAGTTTAAGCTTACCGATGCGGAGTACAATGACTTTCTGAATTTCCTGAAGGACAAGGCCTTCGCCTACCAAACCCGTCAGGAGCTGGAGCTTGACGAGTTTAAAAAGGGCGCCGAAGAGGACAAAGGATACGAGGCTATAAAGCCGGAAATGGAGGCCTTGATGAACAAAATCAAAAACAACAAAAAGGATGACCTGTTGGAATTCAAGGACGAAATCAAAAAATTTCTGGAAGAGGAAATTGTGGGGCGTTACAATTTCGAAAAGGGCAGGATCGCCTACTCGTTAAAACACGATGCCGATCTTAACAAGGCGCTTGAAATTCTGAAGGATGAAAATAAAACCAAAGAAATACTCACGAAAATTGAAAAGCCTTCAAAGCCATTCAACGCAAACAAAAAATTTTAATTCAACGGTCGCTCAACAACACCTTAACCAGTCCGGTTTCTACCAGGTAAAATGAAAGCATCAATTACGGCATTCCCCGCTTTGGCAATCAGCCTTTTTTTATTTGCCTGTAGTGAAGTGAAAAAAGAACTGATACCAGGACAGGAAAAAGACTTTTGCAGCGCCATACACCGGAATGATTCGGTTAACCTTAGCCAAACTCTGGCACCGGTAAAAAACCTCATGGAAACCAAAACCGGTGTTTATGTCCTGGAAGACGGCGATGCCGCCATGATTAGCCGTGCCTGGTTAAGCGAGTATGCCGAAAAAACCATGGACATTCAGTATTTTATTTTTTCGACCGACAATGTTGGGCTCATTGCCTGCGATTATATTGTGCGTGCTGCCGACCGGGGCGTTAAAGTAAGAATTCTCGTTGACGACATTCTGGTGGAGGCCGGGCCCGATGAAATAATGGCCCTTGATTCGCACAAAAACATTGACATAAAACTTTATAACCCTGGCATCAACCTTGGCAAAAATATTGTGCAAAAAGCCGGCGCCTGGGCAAAAGACTTTAAAAAATCAAACCAGCGCATGCACAACAAAACCTTTACAGTTGACGGAAAAATAACCATTACCGGCGGGCGCAACATTGCCGACGAGTATTTCGATTACGATCATGAATATAATTTCAGAGACCGCGACGTGTTGCTGATAGGTAAACTTTGCGAACAGGTGCAGCAAAGTTTCGAAACATTCTGGAACTACGAAGCCAGTGTTCCGGTGGCGCAGGTTTTACAGATAGTGAGTGTGCAAAAGGAAGGAAAAGGCAATTTTGAGCGTTTGCATCAATACGCCTGCAACCCCGATAACTACTGGCCGCAGGTGCGTGACAAGGTTCGTTACATTCCGCAGGCATTTAAAATGCTCATGGATTCGGGGCTTATCGTTTGGACAGACAGTATTCAGTTTATATCTGATAAACCGGGCAAAAATGATGGCAACAAAGGGCTAAGTGGCGGTGGTATTAGCACCGACAGCCTCTTTGCCCTGGCAAAACGTGCAAAAAAATGTATTGATATACAATCGCCGTACCTGATAATGGACGAAAAGGGCATTGAACTTATGAGGCAGATTGCGGCCCGCGGTGTTAAAATTAGGATTCTTACAAACAGCCTTGCCTCAACCGATAATCTTGAAGCATTTAGTGGTTACCAGCGTTGCCGGAAAGCCCTGCTCGCAGCTAATGTAAGGGTTTTTGAAATGAGGCCGGATGCTGAAAAACGATTCAAAATCATGACCGGAGCGCTGCAGAAAAAAATGAATTATTCACCCATTTTCGGACTTCATGCCAAAAGCATGGTGATTGATAATTCCACTGCGGTGGTAGGCACTTTTAATATAGACCCCCGCAGCACTAACCTCAATACTGAGTGTGTAACGGTAATCCGCTCGGAGAAGATCGCCAAAGAGATTAGCCAGCAAATGGAAGAGGAGTTCAGGCCGGAAAATGCCTGGGAAACTACTGCCGACTGGAACCCCGACGCAAAAGCGGGTGTAAAAAAACAGGTTAAAGCCGCTACAAAAAGGGTTTTTCCTAAAAGTATCCTCTGATAAGGCATTTAAGATTCAAATTATTTTTAAAATAAGTATTGCCAGGTAAGACCGGGCTATAGGGTTACTATTTAGACTGATTCAAAAGATTGCATAAACACCAGAAAATCAAGTGATAAAACTGCCAAAAAAATAAAAATTCGGGTATCCGTTTTTCTTAGAGTGCAAATGATTTGGAAAATAATTACCTTTAGTAATAGAAAAATTGTTGTAGAGCAATAATCGTACACAAAAGCGCGTTATATCTTTACATCACCCATTGTACGTTCATCATTTTAAAAACCCTGTCCATGAGTGCACTCGTAAATTCCTGGTTGGTTTTCACTTCGCCGACCCTTTTTGTTTCCCTCGTATTCGCCAGCATTGTTGTTATTGTTTTTTTTATGAAGAAGCGCACCGAGGCGCTTGAAAA
>CALMNJ010000135.1 GCA_937868675.1 uncultured Bacteroidota bacterium
AACAGCCGATAACGAGCAAACAGCGAAGGCAAAAGTTGATGAAGCATGTAAAAAACTGCTTTGCAATCAAATTATGGAGTTTTACGAGTTTAAACTTACAGCCGCCAACTAAGACATTAATTTTTAATTTTCTAATACAACAAAAACATGGGATACCTGTTTACCTCCGAGTCCGTTTCAGAAGGACACTCCGATAAAGTGGCCGATCAGATATCGGACGCACTCATTGATAATTTTCTGGCTTTTGACCCCAGCAGTAAAGTAGCCTGCGAAACACTTGTAACTACAGGGCAAGTGGTGCTGGCCGGCGAGGTAAAATCAAAAACCTACCTCGATGTTCAGGAAATTGCACGTGGCGTGATTCGCAAAATCGGCTACACCAAGGCTGAATATATGTTTGAGGCTAACTCCTGCGGTGTGTTATCCGCTATCCACGAACAATCGGCCGACATTAACCAGGGTGTTGAGCGTAAAAACAAGGAAGATCAGGGTGCCGGCGATCAGGGTATGATGTTTGGTTATGCCACCAACGAAACCGATAACTACATGCCATTGGCGCTTGATCTGGCCCATGCGGTTTTAATTGAACTGGCAGCCCTTCGCCGCGAGAACAAACAAATAAAATACCTTCGCCCTGACGCAAAATCGCAGGTAACACTGGAATACGACGACAACAACCAACCGGTGCGCATTGATGCCATTGTGGTATCTACACAGCACGACGATTTTGAAAGCGAAGAAAAAATGCTGGCAAAAATCAAGAAAGATATTGTTGGCATTCTGATACCGCGCGTAAAGAAAAATTATCCAAAATACGCGCACCTGTTCAACAACAAAATAAAATACCACATTAACCCTACCGGAAAATTTGTGATTGGCGGGCCCCATGGCGATACCGGGCTGACCGGCCGAAAAATTATTGTTGACACTTATGGCGGCAAGGGAGCACATGGCGGAGGCGCCTTCTCGGGCAAAGACCCCAGCAAGGTTGACCGTTCGGCAGCGTATGCCACACGCCATATCGCCAAAAATCTTGTGGCAGCCGGTGTTTGCAACGAAGTTCTGGTGCAGGTCTCCTACGCAATTGGAGTGGCAAAACCAATGGGCATATACATCAACACCTACGGAACAGCGAAAGTAAAAATGACCGACGGCGAGATTGCAACGCTTGTGGAGCAGGTGTTTGACATGCGCCCCTACTTTATTGAGCAGCGTCTTAAACTGCGCACACCTATGTATAGCGAAACTGCAGCCTATGGACACATGGGTCGCAAAAACGAAACCGTTACCAAAACGTTTACTGGCCCCGATGGCAAATCAAAATCAATGAAAGTTGAACTGTTCACCTGGGAAAAACTGGACTATGTGAGCAAGGTAAAAGCAGCCTTCAAATTAAAATAAATAAACAATCCATCTGATTGTAAAGGAGCCCGCAACAGGGCTCCTTTTTTTTGTGCCCTTACCGTAAATTTTGTGTTTTACAAGTGACACTCTTTTGTTACGAACAAGTGTCATGTATAATACCATGCTCAATAATTAAATTTTTTTTATATCTTTGGTATAACCCAAGATTTTTCTCTGATTTATGCGCAGAAAAATAGCCGCTTTTTTTGTACTCACACATAGCCTTCTGTTATTTGGTAATGGAGGAAACCCATTTTGCGTTAGCGGGGATATTTTTGGCACCCACGCGTTTATTGAAAACAGGGGGCAATTTAATTCAAGAGTGATTAGCGATGAATCCGTACTTTATGCGATGGAGCATGGCAACGAAAGAATTTATTTTTTGAGAACCGGCCTAATCTATGAGTTGAGAAAAGCGCCTGAATTACTGAGAGAACGTGAAGATGAGAATGAGGAAATAATGGAGCGCGAGCGCCGAAAAAAGTACAAGGGGGTGGAAATTGAATTTGTATCCATGAACTGGTCTGGCTGCGCAACACAAAACATCAGGGTTGAAGCATCTGAAAAACAATCACATTATATCACTTATGGTGATGAAAGGTTGAATGCATCTACATTTAAAAAGCTCACTTACAAAAATGTTTACCAGGGGATTGACATTGAGTTTGTAATTCCGAAGGACAAAAGCGTGGGAATAAAATACAACGTAATTGTTCACGAGGGTGCCGACTATCGAAAACTCAAAATGGTATACAAAGGCAACCTGAAGGGCATCAAAAAAAACAAAAACCACCTGGAAATATTTACACGGAATGACCTGTTTATTACTGAACACGCCCCGTATAGTTTTGACGTAACTGGCAAAGAAATAGCCAGCTCTTTTGTTGTGAAAAAAGATACCGTTTCGTTTTCTTTATCGCCTGATTACGACCCGGGCAAAACCCTAACCATTGATCCATGGGTAAGCAGTAATAATGGATTTACGGGTAACCCATCAGCCTACGATGTTGACTACGACATTGCGGGCAACACATTTATATACGGAAACCTGCCGGTTTATATGGTTTCAAAATACAATACAGGCGGGGGACTTTTATGGACCTTTAGCGGTGCGATTAGCGGCAATTTCTGGATTTCGAATCCGGAACCTTACGCCGGAAATTTTTGCGTTGAAAAATACACCGGAAAAATTTTTGTAGGCCAGGGCGTTAATACAAAAGGAACGCGAATTGTGAGGCTGAACAGCGCAGGCAATTTCGACTACTTTGTGAGTGTTCAGGATACCGTTTATCAGGAAGTATGGGACATGTCTGTTAACTGCCTTTCTGGCAAAGTATTAACGATGGGTGGGGGTCATCTTTCAAACACTTCGTCTGCACTGATCAGTAATACTACCATGAGCCTGAACTACACCTCTTTTCAGCCGGGCAATCCAAGCACCCGACAGGATGTGGCTTCGCATTGCACCGATGATGCCGGAAATGTATTCCTGGTGTACTCAACCCTTGCTAACCCAACACTTAATAACAAAATATGCCGCGCCAACACCTCTCTGAACGGGAATCTGTGGACCACACCAACAACCTTTTCGGCCATGAGTGAAGCCGGAAATAAAACGCATTATGCCGGAGGTGGTTCGGCTAATTCGAATGGGGTGAATTGTTTAGCGGTAAACAACACCTATTTGTTTTATTTTGACGGCTACAACCTTGCCGCCTACACCACCAGCAATGGAGCGATACAAGCATCCATCACGGTTCCGAATTCTTCAAGCAGTCCGTTTAGCCGCGGAGGAATTGCAGTGGATGATTGTAATAACCTTTACCTTGGCGATGTTGACCAGCTTCTGGTTTACAATTTTACCGGAACAACCTTTAGTGCCGTGGCCGCTATCACATTTACAGGAATTGCTACCGGGCATTATATTTTCGATATTAAACTGGATAAATTAAACAACCAACTCTATGTATGCGGTACCAACTTTGTTTCAAAAGTACAGGCTGTTAAATCCCTTACCTGTCAGTTACCTTCGCAACCATGTGCATCCATTCCTGGCGACCCTAATACAGGGAACACCTCTTTAAACTATGTACTTTGTGGAGGAGGAAGCAGTGTTATGTTAACGCCTTTCAATTACCAAAACCTCAGCAATCCGGTTTACTCTGTTATTCCCGGCCCGCTTTCGAATACCAACGGTTCGTTTGTGGTATCGCCCTCAGTTACCACCACGTACACAATGTACGTTACTGGTACTAACACAAATAACGCTGTGGTTACACTCACGAGTTTATCTACCGTAAGCATTACACCTTCTTTTAGCATGACGCCAGCACAGGGAAGTTTTGTTATTGACTGTGTTTTAGGTGGGACAATTAACATCAATTACTCACCCCCTTCGCACTATTATTTTACAAGTAATGGTTTAACTGCTTATTCAGGCTCAAGCATCGCAATAAGCGGATTGTACACCCCTGGAAACTGGACGGTAACCGCCCAAAATCCTGAGTTCGGTTGCATTTATACAAAAACCTTTACCATTATTCAAACTAACGTGACTCTTGCCTCTACGGTAACACCACTGTACCAGTCAATAAGCTGCCTTAGTCCTGACATAACCCCTGTTAGTGCGAGCATCACGCCAGCCAATGTAATGAGCAGTTGGATAAGTTCTTTTGCACCAGGTTATACTGTAACTGGTCAAACTTCCAGTTTTACGCCGGTGGTTCCCGGCACTTACACCCATTGTGCCATTCATTACAGTACCGGCTGCTATGTGTGTACCACCTTTTCGGTGTTTGCCCTTTCAGGTTTCCCTACGTTCAGTACACAATCGCCGCAGAATTTTACATTGGGATGCAACAGCAAAAGTGTTACTTCCATTATTATACCCAATGGGCAAACTTCGCCACCTGGCGGTGCGCTTCTCTATTCATTTCTGCCGCCCGGGGCAACCAACCCGCCTACATACACACCCGTGCCCATTGCAAGCGTGTCGCTAGCCGGCACATGGACTGTTATTGTGCGCGATAGCCTTACCGGTTGCGAAACAAGGGTACCCACACCGGTTACTCTCAATACAGCTTTGCCACAACTGGATTCGCTTACTGTTCCGCTCATGTACCTTACATGCGCCCACAACACCGAAGTACTAAGAGCCTATTCGAGCAACACAAATGTGCTATACAACTGGAGTTTTCCATCGGTGCCAGGTAACCTTCAAAGTGAAGCCATAATTGTTTCAACCAATTCGCTAAGTCCAAGCAACACGCTGGTGGCAAATTACACGCTTTCGCTCACAGACCAGAATAATGCCTGTGTTTCGAAAACTGTAGTTCCAGTGTTGCAAAATATTTTTACACCAAGCGCTGGCATATCTTTAGGATCCTCTTCTATTTCATGCACCACCAAAACGGTGTTATTAAGCAACCAGAGTTCGTCCGGTATCCCGGCCAACTCAGGCTTTCCCATCTTTGGTCCGGTAATTGCTTACAAGTGGGAAGCACCATTACCTCAGCAGCCCTTGCAGTTCAGCAGTGTTTATACAGGAAGCATCCCGGGCATTTACACCCTTACCGTACAGGATCTCACAAATGGCTGTTTTTCAACAGCCACCTCAACGATTGTTGACCGAAGAAAGTACCCGGACATTAACCAGCCCGAAGCCCCTGCTCCCTTTATTCTCGAATGTGGTTCGCCAAATGTTACTATTGCCCCTAACCTTACCGCGCAGCCGGTTTTCACTTATACCTGGGTTCC